>CANHVE010000052.1 GCA_947464015.1 Saprospirales bacterium
AAAGGAGAGGAGATTCCCCATGCCACAGAGTCCTTTTCTTTCACCCATAGAATTTGTTCTTTCTGTTTGAGTATCTGATTGTTGAGGTTCATATTGACATGCAAAATAATATCAGAACCTACTTCAAAGGTAGTTTCAATTTTAGGAGTAAATGGATTCCATAGATGATACTTATCTTTTTCCATTAAGATGTCCCAAACCTTATCTAATGGTGCATTGATGATGATAGTTGATTCGATGATTTGCATGATAAACTTTTTAAAATATTTACTTCCCGATACAAAATTTCCCAAAAATACTACCTAAAATATCTCTGTCTACTTCTACTTCGCCAGTTATTTGACCGATGTATTGTAAGGTTCGACGAATATCGAGTGCAATCAATTCATTGTCGATATTTTGCTCCACTCCATTTCGTATGTCATCTATACTACTATCAATTTTTCGCAGTGCTTCATAATGTCTGATATTATTGATGATGGTATCTTCTTGGCTAACAGAATTACTATAAGTAGCCAGCATGTTTTTTAATTTATCGATATGCATTTGATTTTTAGCCGCAATAGCAATGGCTTGACGTTTGCTTAAAGTACTGATTGCTTCTTCTATATCATACCCATCACAGCTACTAATCGTATCTAATTTATTCAATACAAAAATGAGTTCTTGTTGCTCTTGTATTTCTAATGCAGTTGCTTCTTGTAAGATGTCTTTATAATTTTCATTGATATCAGCCACATATAATACAATACTCGCTTCTTTTATTTTTTGTTTCGCTCGTTCTATTCCTGCATATTCAATTGTATCAATAGTAGAACGTAATCCAGCGGTATCAATAAAACGATATAGTATTCCATCAATTTGAATGGTATCTTCAATCGTATCTCTTGTGGTACCTGCAATATCACTTACAATAGCTCGTTCCTCATTTAATAAAGCGTTGAGCAAAGTAGATTTTCCCGAATTAGGTTTCCCTACAATCGCCACAGGAATACCATTTTTAATGGCATTGCCCAGTTTGAACGATTGAATAAGTGGACGAATATTTTTTTGTATTTGATTGACTAATTCAAGTATTTTAGACCTATCAGCAAAGGCTACATCTTCTTCCGAAAAATCTAATTCTAATTCAATCAACGCTGCGAAATCAATTAATTCAGTACGCATTTTTTGAAGCTCTGTAGAGAACACACCTCTTAATTGATGTAAGGCAATTTGTTTAGATTTCTCAGAATTTACAGCGATTAAATCGGCAACTGCTTCAGCTTGTACTAAATCGATACGACCATTTAAAAAAGCACGCATACTAAACTCGCCAGGTTCTGCTAATCGAACATCATGCATACAAATTTCTTCAATAATTTGTTGGCAAATAAAAGGTGAACCATGACATGAAATCTCAATAGAATCTTCCGTTGTAAATGATTTTGGTGCTTTAAAAACACTGATCATCACCTCATCAATCACTTCTTTTTTATCATTGATTAAATGACCATAATGAATGGTATGTGATTTTACCTGATGTAAATCTTTCGCATGGAAAAGGGCATTACAAGCATCGATTGCTTTTGGTCCAGAGATACGTATAACACTAATGGCGCCTGTTCCAGCTGGACTAGCAATAGCAATAATAGTATCTGGAGTATATAAAGACATGTTATATATAAATGTTAACTTCGGGTTCGATTTCAATATTGAATTTTTCTTTTACTGACTGTTGAATAGCCAAAGCTAAATTATATATTTCATTTCCTTGAGCATTGCCATAATTGACCAATACTAACGCTTGTTCTTTATGTGCACCTGTATTCCCAATAACTTTTCCTTTCCATCCACATTGTTCAATCAGCCATCCAGCAGGTATTTTCACTTGCTCATTAATACTAGGGTAGAATGGTGCAGTTGGAAATTGTTTACTAAATACTTCAAAAGCCTCTTTAGTTATTTCAGGATTTTTGAAAAATGATCCCGCATTCCCTAATACGGCTGGATTTGGAAGCTTGCTACTTCGAATAGCAATGACTGCTTCACTCACTTCTTTGATGCTCGGATGTTCAATATTTTTTGCGGCTAAGGCTGCTTGAATAGCACCATAGGATGTATTTAATAAGGGCTTTTTAGTTAATTTTAAAACTACGGACAAAATAATATATTGATTTTTAAGAGCACGTTTAAATACACTTTCTCTGTATGCAAATTGACAGGCTTCATTACTGAAAATTTCAATTTGTTTGGAGTCTTTATGTAAGGCATGCACCTCTTGAATCACCTCTTTAATTTCGATTCCATAAGCTCCAATATTCTGCATCGGTGCAGCACCCACACAACCAGGAATCAAACTCAAATTTTCGATTCCTCCATATCCCTTTTCAATACAATATTGAACCAACTCATGCCATACTTCACCCGCATTGGCTTTGATATAAACATAAGTATCATCTTCGTTAAGTAGTTCTATTCCTTTTATAGTGTTTTTAATTATGAGTCCTTCATAATCCTTACAAAATAAAAGATTACTTCCACCACCCATAATTAGATTCGGATACTCTTTATAAATAGTTGTATCCATCAATTTAAGAAGATCAGCAACACTTTTTACTTCTACAAAATACTTTGCATACACCTCTATATGAAAGGTATGATAAGGCTTTAGAGAGATATGCTCGGCAATTTGTAGCATGCTGAATTAACTAATTCTTTTTAATTCGATATCTTCTTCGTGCGATAAAATTAAAGGCACCGTTTCAACCGTTACATGCGAATGATCCAATCCGAAGGCTTTCTCTTCTGATAAAGCAAATTTCTTAAAGAAGAAATAATAATACATCGTAGCTCTATCAATTAAACTTAATTGGAATGGATCGGATAATGTTTTTTCGATTACAATAAAGCGAAAATCGCCAGTTACATTATGTTTACGCAAAGAAGGATGTTTACTTAAAATATCAATTTCATTATTTTTAACCAGCTCTTCAATTACTTCATGGAATAAAAAATTGACACGTGGTTGTTCTCTAAATCCTAATTTTAGTTCGATACGATATAAAATACCTGGGATTAAATTTTCGACTTTATATTCACGATTATAGGCTGTATCTAAAGTATCTACATGCACCAACCAATAAGTATCTGCACGTTTTGGTTTTTGATTAATAATACTATATAAGGTTTTAGCTTCAATCTCTGTACTATAATTTGCACTAGTTAAGTATACTAAATTAGAGGCATATTTAGGAACCGTTTCATCTTTACTTAAATCGGTAAGCAACGTATAATAGTCTTCTATTTGATTGAAACGAACGTATCTATTTTTGATTTTTCGAGCTCTATACCATACAAACATAACAGAGAATAGGAGAGAACCAACTAATAAGGTAAACCAACCACCATCAAATATTTTACTTAAATTACCCATTAAGAAAATAGATTCAATCAATAAGAACACGAGTGTAAAACCAAGGACAAATATTTTATTTACTTTTCTACTGATTAAGAACACGCTGACTAATATAGTCGTCATAAGCATTGTTAAAGTAATTGATAATCCGTATGCATGTTCCATATTACCTGAATTTCTAAAGTGTAATACCACTACGATACAACCGAGTAATAATAACCAATTGATGGCAGGTGCATAAATTTGTCCTTTTTCTTCAGAAGGATAATTAATTTTTACTTTAGGCCAAAGATTCAAACGCATAGCTTCAGAAATGAGTGTAAATGAACCTGTGATTAATGCCTGAGAAGCAATAATGGTAGCGAGTGTAGCGATTGCTATACCTGGAAATAAGAACCATTTTGGCATGATCGCATAAAAAGGATTTTCGGTAAATACAGTATTAAGGTGTTTGAGTAAAAATGCACCTTGACCCATATAATTCAGTATTAATGAGGTTTTTACAAATATCCACGTAACACGAATATTACTTTTACCACAGTGACCGAGATCTGAGTAGAGCGCCTCCGCACCAGTAGTACAAAGGAAAACAGCACCAAGTATACCTAATCCAATTGGATTATCGCGTAGTAAAACAAATGCATAATAAGGATTAATCGCTTTTAACACAATTGGATTTTGCATGATTTGAAAAATGCCTAAACCTGCTAACATACTAAACCAGATAAGCATTACAGGACCGAATAAACGTCCGATAATTTTAGTACCGAATTGTTGAATTAAGAACAATAATGAAATAATGACTATTACAATATTGACAATTTCATTCTCAGTAATTTTAGGCATAACCACTTTTAATCCTTCTATAGCAGAACAAACAGAGATAGGAGGAGTGATGATACCATCAGCTAAAAGCGTTGCACCACCAATCATTGCAGGTATAATGAGCCATTTAGCTTTTCGACGAACCAAGGAAAATAAAGAGAAAATGCCGCCCTCCCCGCGGTTATCCGCTTGAAGAGTGATTAAAACATATTTGATAGATGTTTGTAAAGTCAAGGTCCAAAATACACAAGAGATGCCTCCAAGTATTAAGTTTTCATATACTTTTTCTTCCCATATAATCGCTTTAAATACATATAATGGAGAAGTTCCAATATCTCCATAGATAATACCTAAAGTGACTAATAAACCTGCAAAAGTGATTTTATGTAAGTGTCCACCTCCACTGTTTTTCTTATTACTCATCCATTTGAATTTAATCAAGTGCAAAATTACAGATTTACAAGTCAATTGAGGCTTTAATAATATTAATAATTGTAGATAAATAGTTAATAAGTTATATTATCCGTACCTTTGCAAGTCATAAAATTATATAGAACAGATACATGAGTACAATTACAACATTTGCTGACTTTGGATTTTCTACAGAAATATACGAAGCAGTAAAGGCGAAGGGATATGAAAAACCTTCCCCAATTCAAGAACAAGCTATTCCTATTTTATTGAGTACCAACTCCAATTTAGTAGGTAAAGCGCAAACTGGAACAGGAAAGACAGCTGCATTTTCTCTACCTATTTTAGAAAAATTAGCAGTAAACAATAAAAAAGTAAAAGCTATTGTATTGACTCCAACTCGTGAGTTGGCTATGCAAGTGGCAGAAGAAATGGTTTCTTTAAAAGGAAGCAAAAGATTACGTATTCAAACCGTTTACGGTGGACAAAGTATGGGTAAACAATTAGATGCTCTTCAAAGAGGGGTAGATATTGTGATTGGTACTCCAGGTAGGATTAAAGACCATATCAATCGTGGTACATTGAAAATTGATGATTTAGATTTCTTTGTACTAGATGAGGCAGATGAGATGCTTAATATGGGCTTTTTGGAAGAGATTGAAGAAATTTTAGAGTATACCAATGATGAAAAACAAATGTTATTGTTTTCAGCAACGATGCCTAAAAAGATTCTAAAATTAATTAGTAGTTATATGTCTGACTACAAATTAGTGGAAGTAGAAAGCTCACAACAAACCACCCATTTAGTAGATCAAATCCATTATCAATTAAAAGAAAGCGATCGATTTGAAGCATTATGTAGAATTATCGATTGTAGTAAAGAGTTTTATGGTATTGTATTTTGTAATACCAAAAGAGAAGTAGATGAAATCAATGCACGATTAAATGAGCGTGGTATTGAGAGTGAAGCCTTGCATGGAGATATTTTGCAAGCGCAACGTGAAAACATCATGAAGAAATTGAAAAAACATAAATGCAATGTGCTTGTTGCAACGGATGTTGCGGCAAGAGGTATTGATGTAAATGATTTAACGCACGTGGTGAATTTCCAATTACCACAAGATCCAGAAAGCTATATACACCGTATTGGTCGTACTGGTAGAGCTGGTAAAGAAGGGATTGCTATTACGTTTGTAAGTAAAAATCAAACACATGATTTGATGTTTATTCAACGTATTTCTAATACCAAAATCCGTAAAGGTGAATTACCTAGTGTTCAAGATGTGATTACGGTAAAAAAACAAATCATTAAAGATAAAATCACCAATATCATTGAACATGGTGGTTATTCGCATTATGAAGAATTGGCGCAAGAAATACTTGAAGGAAATGATCCAGAAGTAGCATTAGCAGCTATCTTAAAACAAGCGTTTAAAGATCAATTGAATATTGAAAAATATACAGAGTTTGTAGTGCCGCAATATGATGAAAGACATACTGGAGCGAGAAGAGATCATAGCAAAGGAAAAAGTAATACCAGTAGAATATTTATTGCACTAGGAAAAAAAGACAATAACGGTCCGCGTGATATAGTTGATTTTATTGTACAAGAAACCAATTTAAAAGCAGGTTTAATTGATGAGGTACGAGTATTTGATGCCTTTTCATTTGCAACCATCCCAACGGAAGAAGCAGAAACTTTAATCATGGTTCATAAAAAGTTAGCTAAAGGTGGTAAACCATTAGTAACCATTGCTAAAGATAGAGATGATGAGCGTAGTGGTGGAGGTACTAGAAGTGGAGGATTTAGAAGAGACGGTGGTGGTTCATCAAGAGGTGGTGGAGGTTCTTCAAGAAGCGGTGGATTTGGAGATAGAAATAGAGAGAGCAGTGGCTCTTATGAACGCAAACGATTTAAACGTTAATACGATTAGATAAATATAAAAAGCCTGCATTTTTGCAGGCTTTTTTATTGAATATATTTTTAGAAAAATACTAAGTAATATCTTATTTGATAATTGAGACATTACCAGATTTCACTATGTTTGTTCGATATTGACATCTTGCTTCTAATACATACGCATATACACCACTTGAACATTTAACCCCATTCACAGTGCCATCCCATTTAGGTTGTTGCTCACTAGAAGAGTATAATAACATCCCCCATCTATCATATATTCTTGTGTATACTATTGGAATATTCTCTGGGTTTTTTATTGAGAAAAAGTCATTGATACCATCTTCATTTGCAGTAATAATATTCGGGATCTCAATAGTAGAGTCATTACAGTCACTTTTAATACAAAGATGGAAAGTATCATACGCAATGCAACCGAAAGTATCTTTAACTGTAGCAAGATAGTTGTTTTCAAATTGTGCAGGAATTAAAATAGTTTCACAATTATCACATAATGTGCCTTGAACACTGCTCCAAGAAAGGCTTGTCCCATTTTCATGTAGAGCAGTTAATAATACTTTTTGTCCTGGATACACACATGTATCATGATTAGCTATTTCTATATTTGGTGTATTTATAACATGTACTCCAATAAATTTATTGATAAGTTGTGATGTGCAATCATAGCTATAAACTTTTAAATTCATACTTTCATAAGGAGTGAATTCAAAATGATTCCCATAAAATAATGTATCTTCAGCTACCAATCCATCCGTATCTGATTCGTATACTCGAACCCATATAAACAAACTATTAGCGCCAGAAGCAGTTAAATTCAATTCATTACCAATACATATATTCGTATCACCTTTGATGATAAATTGAGGCAATGTATTTACATGAATATTCGCAATATGGTATAATGAATCACAATGATTAATAGTATAAATGGTGTCTAATAATATCGTATCATTATATAATTCAATGCCATTTATTATAGTACCTGCACATACTGTTTCAAATGTACTCTCAGTGGTAGCGGTCAACAGATATAGTGATGTTTGTGCAATACTGTCACATCCATTAAATGATTGAAGGGTGTCAAAATAAACGCCCGGACCCACATGTATATTTGCTCCTGTTCTAATTGAAGTACCACGGCATATGTTATAAGAAGTATAGCTAGTGATGATAGGTAAAATACTGATATGAATATGTATCAAACTATCACATCCATTTACTGAAGTAAATAATTGACTATAATCACCGGATGTTGTATAAACTACATTATTATAAGTAATCAACTCCCCTGCACAAGATGTAAATGTGATACTGCTATCAAAACTTGGTAAAACATTTAATGTAAGAATAGTAAAACTATCACAACCATTCATTCCTATAGTTGTATCGATATATATTCCAGCTGTTGAATAATGATGATTTCCTAATTGATACACTTCATTTGAACAAATAGTTGCACTGAATTGAGCATAAATAGGGTTAGTTACTGTTAATGACAATACGATAAGTGAATCACAACCATTGATACTTGTTAAGGTATCTTCATAGGTTCCTGGTATTGATACATATTGATTATTGAAATAATAGGCATCTTTATTACAAATACGTGCGCTAATGAAATTTGTATCATTTTCGCGAATACTCACCTGATATATAATTACTGAATCACATCCAGAGGTATTCAATAAAGTATCGAAATAAGTACCACTATGAATGACATATCGAGTGCCTAAATTGAAAGCAGTACAACTTGTTAATGCAATAACATTGGTATCTGGTTCTAAAATAGTAATATGTAAATGAATCACTGAATCACATCCATTGTATGAAGTGAACGTATCTGTATACAAACCACTAGACGAATAAGTAACAGTATTAAATACTATTGAATGTCCTGCACAAGCGGTAAAATATAAGTTTGAATCGGCAGTAGGTAAAACATTTAATGTAATGGATGTGATGCTATCACAACCACTAATAGTAGTGTTTGAATCTAAATAAATACCTTCTTCAGTATAGGTATGTAAACCAAATGTAAATGTTTCTCCCTGACAAATAGTATAACTTACTTGATGAAAACTAGGAGTATGCATTATTAAATTTAATATTATAAATGAGTCGCAACCTATACTAGAACTAAATGTATCGGTATATACACCAGTGCTTGTAAGCAGTTGGTCATTGAAAAAATATCCTACATTATTACATACATCTATGGTAAGTATAGTAGTATCTGTTTCTAGTATAGTTATATGTAAAGTAACTATAGAATCACATCCATTCATTGATATAAATGTATCTGTATAAATACCACTCGTTGCATATACTGTTGAGTTGAATGTAATCGCTTGATTTGAACATGAAGTAAAGAATAAGCTTGTATCAGCTGTAGGCAATACATTTAAAGTAATTGTAGTAATGCTATCGCAACCGTTGATAGTGATATTGCTATCGATATAAATGCCTTCTGCAGTATAGCTATGTAATCCAAAAGTAAATATTTCACCCTGACACATAGTATAATCTACTTGATGAAAACTAGCTGGATAAACTATTAAATCAAGTACGATAAATGAATCACAACCATTGATAGAAGGGAATGAATCTGTATAGATGCCTGTACTTGATAGTAATCTACTATTGAACATATAACCTATATTATCACATGCAGTAGCATGGATAAATGCTGTATCAGTATGTATAAATGTTAAATGATAAATATGGAAAGAATCACATCCATTTATATTGATTGATGTATCGCTATAAACACCAGAAGTATAAATGTTTTGACTATTGATGAATAAAGGCGTACAGCTAGTGATATAGCTATTATTAATGTCTAGTGACAATACTTCCACTTGAACGAATAATGTAGAGTCGCATCCAATGCTATTTGAATAATGGAATGTATAATTAGCACTATGCGTATAATCAATCATAGAGAATTGACCTAAAGTACCTGCACAAATTCTTTCATAAATAGATGTTGTATCAGCACCTTGAATATTAATTGTTATGATATTACTAGTATCTGTAAGTAAATAGCCAGAAGTGGTAGTATATACTCTTTTAAATTGATACGTACCTGTTGATGTAAAATAATAGGTATAATTTACTTGATTAGAAATACCTACTGCTGTAGAAAAACCACTTCCTGAATTGATTAGCCATTGATAATTTCCTGTAGTAGGAATGGCTGTATCGCCGGTGATTAAAATAGATTCAGCTGTATAGCAAACACTATTGATAGGTTGATTGATATGATTATTGATAACTACAGGATAGCAAGAATCTGCTACACTAATCATGGCAGTATCTTCACAATTTGAATTGCTCCAAATAAGATAATAGTTGCCAGTAGCACTAAAGTTTTTAATAAAAGTATTGGCAGCATTTGTATTCGAAATAGTTGCAATACCAGCACTGAATGGAGCAATTGACCAAGTGCCTAATCCTGTTGCACTCATTTGAATACTATCAGTCAAATAACATTTGATATGTTTGTTAGCACCTGCATTTACTTTTGGTAACACACTAATAGAAACAGTATCTCTACAAGTATTGCTAGTAATATAATAGTTATAGATTCCTGAAGCAGTAGCCGTAAAACGTACTCGAATCGAATTAGAATCAATTCTTGTCATAGTGGCACCAATGGGATTGCTTGTAAAAGGATTCCAACTGCCACTTAAACTTATTCCATTGCTTAATACGGGAACTTCATCTGTACATATAGCTAAATCAGCTCCTGCATCTGGTTTTGCTCTAACATTTATAATCAGGGTATCTGTACAACCTGTATTATTGGTCCAATAAAATTCATAAATACCACTGCTGTTAAATCCGCTCACATTTGCATTAGGAGCACTGATAGAACTAAATATACAAGTACTAGGGTTACTACTACTTGAAGACCACATACCAGTACCAGTGGCATTAAGATTCACGCTTGTAAATGCACAAATATTTTTATCTATGCCCGCATTAGGTTTTTGATTTACATGAATTATTTTGTTACTTGCTAATTGACTTGTGCAACCAGTAAGCATATCAACAAAATAAACTACATAAGTTGTTGAGCCAAATGGACTCACAAAAATACTTGTTCCTGTATCGATACTAGAACCACGATTATACCAAACAGCCATACAATTGGTAGGTAAACTATCAATAGTTAAGTTTACTAATTCGCCTCTACAAATAGTATCATCACTAGCATGAATAGCAGGTGGATTGATAGGATTTGCATGTACTTGAATATAAATACTATCGAAGTTTAATCCTACACAAGCACCAAGAGTTGGTATAGCATATAATAAGATATTTGATGTAGGAATAAAACTATAAGATAATCTTGTAGTGATTAAACTAGATAATGAAATAGAATCGGCATACCAACGAATATTACTACCTGGGATAGAAGGAATTAAAGTTGGTGTAAAGGAAACTCTAGTTCCTGCACAAACATGCATGGTATCACTAGTAAATGCGCTTATGGATGGCGGAGTATTTACTCTTATGATTTGTCTACTCCATGTAGAAATACAACCCGTAATAATATTTTCAGCAAATGCATAAACAGTATCTGTATGCGAAAAATAGTAATCAAATCCAACAGTAGGTATGGTACCATCTATATTTAAAGGTGTTCCTGTTCCATATGGATTATCATACCATTTGATAATGGTATTCGCTTGAGTACAACGACCAACTAAAGTACTAGTGCCACCTGGAGCACAAAATGTATTTGGGTATGCAGTTGATGTAATAGTTGGAATAGGATAAACGTTTATTTTGATTGAATCGACAGCACTTGTGCAACCTGAAATACTATCAAATGCTATTAAATAATAGCTTGTAGTAGTTGTTGGGTATACCATAAAAGTATCCAAACTCGAAGTATAAAATGGTCCATTAATAGGACTTGCAGTGGCAATATCTCTAGAAGTAAACCATTTAATTTTTGAATGAGTGTTACAAGAAGCAACTAAGGCAAGAGATTCGCCTACACAAATATTATTAGATGCCGTTACTATAGTAGGCACTGCAACATAATTTACATTCACAGTGATGGGGTTGATACCTCTAGAGTAACAACCATCACTACTCATTAATGAAATTACATCTACAATTGAGGTATCAGTAAAATTTGCATAAGTGAATGTATTAGAAGAACTAAAATCTTGCACCATCGTTCCATCTACTAAGAATGCATATTGAACGCCACCTGTAGCTGTGATTGTAACTGAATCGCCATAGCATAAATTACGTCCATCATAATCCGTGCTTAAAAGAATAGTAGCAGTAGATACAATGTGACTATCTATTATTACAGATACTGTATCATATGCAAAACAAGAATTTTTCCCTTTTCTATACTCGAATTGATAGGTCCCAATTGCAGCATGGTTTAAATCATAAATATATAATCCATTTCTATTGGTGTCAGAGGTTTCTAAATACATAGGACCATCTAATTGTCTCCATCTATAATCGATTCCAATTCCACCTGATGCACCACTTAATTCCCCTGCAAGTAAAGTTGTATTGCATAGAGGATGAATATCACTCATTCTTTGAAAAATCATTTCATCAAAGCTCCATGATAATATAACAGTATCAACTGAAACAATACCAGTAGTAGCATCTTTTACATGCCACATAAATTTTCTAGCGCCATATGTAACGAATGTTACTTTATTATTTGGATGCCAACCAGGGTTTTTAAATGAAGTGATTGCTCTATTTATTTTACGTTGATTACAAGTCATTGTAGGAATAGGTGTAAAATATCTTCCTGATTCCATAATCACAGAGCCTTCATTTAAACCATTAAATGGTACACAGTAATTAGGGAATACCCATTCTGTTCCATTATCACGAATCATACTCCACCAAGTTTGGAAACAATTATTATTGATTTCATCGATAGAGGCAGTAGCATCAAAGGTGAAAATTGCAGCAGAAGAATCGTTACATATGGTTTGGTCAGTTCCAGCATTAGCATATGGAGCTATTTTTACAAATATATTTTGATCACAACTAAAAGTGATATTCTTAATACTATCAAAAATACTTAATCGGATATTGTATTCCCCAGGGGTAAAAAATTGAACCATCATAGAATCAACACTTATCAATGGACGAAGAAAATTTACTGTACTTGGTCCACTTGCCATACTCCATAAGAAACCTAAGCCACTGCGAGGAGTAACTCTATAAAAGCGATCATCCAATACTTGATGAAACAAAATACTATCACCACTATTGATAATTACATTTTCGTTACAGGTGTTTTCGGCAGTAATATTTACTCTATTTTGAACCACTAATACACTATCCATATAAACAACATCACATTTATCCTTTACATGCCATATAAAAATTACAGAATCCTGTGGGTTTCTTAAAGTAAAAGAATTATTGGGATGCCATCCTGGATTTTTATAAGCGGAACCACTTGCTTCTAAAAGACCTTGCTCACAGGTAAGTGTAGGAGGAGAATTAAAATATCTGTTGCTATCTACATAAACAGTACCTTCATCTAATCCATTATATGGTCTGCAATAATTAGGAAATACCCATTCAGTTCCATCATTACGAATCATACTCCACCAAGATTGATATTCTCGAATATTGATATCACTTAATAAAGGACTTGCATCCATTTTGAAATCTACACGTGCACATTCACTATTTAAACGTATTTGATTACTGCCAGCATCTATATCATCTAGTCTAATGATAATCGTTTTTTGACAATAAAATATAGCACCATTTGAGGAATCCGTAACAGTTAATCGGATATTTATTAAACTATCTGAATTCACTACAAATAAGATAGAATCGTTACGAGTTATTGAATTTAAGTAAGTGATATTTCCTTTAGGATTTGTCCATAAATAATGTAAGGATGGATGATGTTGTAATTTATTAAAGAATGCATCACTATATTGATATACAAGAACAGTATCTCCCAAACATTTAGTAGCAGGAGCAACTAATTCGACTTTATTTTGAACGAGTAAAACGGTATCAGTAAATATATTTTCGCAAAGATCCTTAATATGCCAAATCATTTTAATAGAATCTTGTGCATTAGCCACCCAAAATATATTATTTGGATGATATCCAGGATTTTTATGTTTTAATGCAGGAGCCAATAATTTACCTTGATTATTAGTGACACTTGGCGTACCTAAGTAAAGCATATCATCTTCTACATAAACAGTTCCTTCATTTAATCCATCATAAGGCACTGCATAATTAGGAAATACCCATTCAGATCCATCGATTCGAATCATACTCCACCAAGATAAATATTGATTTTCGTTAATGCTTGTATAATTAGGTGTAGCATTCATGATGAAAGAATTATTGCCACACATAGGATTATAGTTAGGGTGGGTAGATGGGAGTGAAACTGTACTTTGTCTAACTAAATTAACCCCAGCATTAATAATAAATGGTGGATTGATTTGTATTTTAAATGTATCTGTAGCTGCATCAGAACTATTAATGAAAGAATAATAAAATTCATAAAGTCCTGGAGTAAATATTCCCGAACCAGTAATATTGGTGATGCGACTTGTATCATTAGTGAATGTAATTAATTCAGGATTACTAGGATTTTGTTGCCATAAAATATGAGTACTTGTACGTTGAGGTATATTTCCAATCAATTGAAATTCTTCTTTATTTTTGGAATAACAACAACCACGAGTTTCACCACTTAAGAATTCTACTTTAGGATTGAGAATAGTTTCAAAACTATCTGTCATCATAATATTATCAATAAATACATACCCATTTTCAGCAGCATCGATCCCACATCCAGTTCCACCAAACATGATATATGAGGCATATTGAGTTGGAGTAAATGATACATAAAAACGATGTAAATCATAAGAAATTGAATCTCTAGAAATACTCGCTAAAAGAGGGGCTAGGCTACCATCAGCTTGGGTAACACAATAGTTGATATTAGAGGCAGGAATGGATCCATTATATCCATAAATACCTAAATCAAATTCTAAATGATCTGACGTTGTATCACTTGATTTTGCAATATCAATAGCAATAGTATATCTATGTCCAACTTCTAAATCAACTTTTTGTAAAAAGTACTCTTTAAATTTTGGACTATTGATATGATTATTGTAATTTAGAAATATACCCGCAAACCCACAACCATGAAACTGATTGGGTTCTTTTACTTTTACAGATTCATATACTGTTTGCCAAGATGTGAAATTACAACTAGCACTTTTTAAATAGAAGTCTGGTGTTGACACATTAACTGGTAATGCATTCTCCCAAACTTTCACACAATTATTAAACATGGAGTGGTGAGTTGGAATATTAGAGTAATATTCGAAACTTGAATTACTCAATGTATGATCTTGTGCATACAATTTATCATGTAATAATAGAAAACAAAATAGAAGTATTGTATTAAATACTTGTTTTTTTACTATTTGATATGTAGTTTTTAAGAGTAGATTATTCATGATCACATATTTAAAATATTTAATATGTTCTCATACGCAAGTTCTTAAAATATGTT
>CANHVE010000053.1 GCA_947464015.1 Saprospirales bacterium
AATTATGCTTTGAATCCTAACTTGACAAAAGAATCATTTACCAACGTTTTATTAAGTGGTTTAACAGCACCACCATCTTATTTTCCAAGTAATGTGATTATGAATATTACAGGCTACGACAGTATAGATACTATTTATGAAAAAGGCTTACAACCCATAGCAGTGGAGGATTTAGAATCATTACTGTTAAAAGAGAAAGCTATTTTGTTGGATACCAGAAATGCCGAAGATTTTGCGAAAGGATTTATTCCAGGCAGTATGAATATTGGTTTGGAAGGAAGTTTTGCGCAATGGGTAGGAGAAGTGATAAAAGATATCAATCAAAAAATTATCTTAGTAAGTGATACTGGTAAAGAGAAAGAAGCCATTACACGATTATCACGTGTGGGTTATGATCATTGTATCGGTTATGTAAATGGAGGATTTGAGGCATGGAAAGCCACACAAAAAGCAATCGACCATATTTATCGAATCGATTTAGATCAACTTACAGATGAGTATAATCAAGCTACAACGATTATAGATGTGAGAAAGAAAAGCGAATATGATTCAGAACATTTAGTTGATGCGATTAATATTCCCTTGAATCAATTAGAGCAGCATTTACAAGAAATACCTAAAGATAAAACCTTTATCATTCATTGTGCAGGAGGTTATAGAAGCATGATAGCAGCATCTATTTTAAAACGAAACAATTTCGATCAATTCTTTGAATTAAGAGAGGGTTTTGCTGCGCTTAAGCGTTCTACATTACCTATTACAGAATATATTTGTCCTACTACACTTTTATAAAAACACAATATCATGATTAGCGAAAAAATAATTATTGCCAATTTAAAATGTACAGGATGTGCTACTACTATTGCACATGAACTTTTAAAATTGAAGGGAGTAAAACATTTAGATGTAATACAAGAAGAGAATGCGGTATCACTTTCTTATGAAGGGATTGATAGAAGTGTTATTATAGATAAATTATATGATTTAGGCTATCCGGAGGCAACAGCAGAAAACGGATTATTATTACAATTGAAAAGTTATTCGAGTTGCATGATGGGAAGAATAGAGAATTTGAAGAAATAAAAAAAACACCAATAGATTTTCTAATGGTGTTTTTTATACTTTTAATTATAAATTATCTTATCCTAACACTGCATATACTGCATCATAATTAGGTTCTTGAGCTATTTCAGGAACTAGTTCTGTGTGAATTACATTACCCGTTTCGTTTAATACTACGATAGAACGTGCGTGTAATTTAGCAAATTTGCCATCTTCCATTAAAATGCCATAGTTCATTCCGAAAGAAGCATCTTTAAAATCAGATAACATTTCTACATTGCTGATTCCTTCAGCACCACAAAATCTTTTTTGTGCAAAAGGTAAATCTCTCGAAATACATAATACAACTGTATTATTTAAACTTGCTGCTTTTTCGTTGAATTTTCTAACTGAAGTAGCACATACGCCTGTATCAACACTTGGAAAAATATTCATTACCACTTTTTTACCTGCATAATCTTCTAATTTTTTAGAAGCCATATCGGTATTGGTTAAATAAAATTCAGGTGCTTTATTTCCTATTTCTGGTAAATTACCAACGGTGTTAACAGGGTTTCCGCCTAATGTGATTGATGCCATTTTTAATTCGTTTTTATTTTTGATGTAAAATTATGTAACAATTGTTTTATAAAAAATGTTCTATACAGCAATATATTCTCCTTCTTTTTCATTAGAACGCATTCAACACTTCAATCACTCGAAGTATTTGTTCTTCGCTATGAATAGTAGAACAAGGCAAACTTAATTCGGTACGATGTATTTGAGTAGCTACCGTAAAATCAGCTGGATCTAATTGATAATTGATTTTAGCCATATAGTTTTTAATGGAGTTTTGCTCGCAAGGCACAATTGGATAATGAATTTCTGTTTTGATACCTTTTTCTAAAAGATAGGCTTTTAAAGCATCTCTTTTTTCGTGACGCACTGCAAAAATATGATATACTGCTTCGCTATGTGCAGTAGTTTGAGGAAGGATATAATCGCTTTTCAAATGTGTCAAATACAAATTGGCTAATTTTTGTTTGTGTGCATTAATCGCCTCTAAGGCTTTTAATTTCACTGATAAAAAAGCTGCTTGTACTTCATCTAATCGAGAATTATAACCAATATAATCATTATGATATTTGATATGCGAACCGTAATTTCTCAATGATTTAAGCTTATCAGAATATTCCTCTTTATTGATAGCAATACCTCCTGCATCACCTAGTGCACCTAGGTTTTTAGTCGGATAAAAACTAAAGGCTCCAAATTCACCAAAGGTCCCAGTCATTTGATTTTTGTAGGTAGCACCATGACTTTGCGCGCAATCTTCTATTAATAGCAATTGATGTTTTTTACATATAGTCATGATTGCATCCATTTCACATGGATTGCCATACAAGTGTACAATCATGATGGCACGTGTTTTAGAAGTGATTTTCTCTTCTATTTTAGTTACATCTATATTATACGTCAAAGGATCTGCATCCACAAAAACAGGTGTATGACCAGTATTGATAATAGCATTGATGGTAGCGATATACGTATTAGAAGGGACAAGTACTTCGAAAGCTTCTTCCCATTCCATAGCCACCAAGGGCAATTCGAGGGCATCTAAACCAGAGGCTACTCCTAAGAAAGAACCTGCTTTTAAATAATCAGCAAATGTTTTTTCAAAGGTTTTTACTTGATTGCCTAGAATAAACCAACCACTATTTAACGTATCAGCAAAAGCACTTTTATAGTCTTCCATAAAAGGCTTATTCAACTCATATAAATTTTCGTAATCTATTTGTTCCATGATTTATTATAAATTAAGAATACGGTTCATCGATATAATCATTTACATCATACTTCGTAGATGCGTAAACTAATAAGATGGCATCTTTCGTAAATTTTTGCATGGTATGCCAGTCTTTAGGCTCTAAAATCAAGCATTTCGAAGGATGGTCTAAAATAAAACGTTCTTCTTTTTCCCCATCATGATTATAAATTTCACAGGAGCCAGCAATACAAATAAGTGCTTGTGTGGAATGATGATGACGATGACCACCTCGAACAATATCGCTAGAAGGTACTTGTTGAATGAAATACGATCTTTTGATTTCAAAAGGTATTTCATCTTGCACAACGCTTAATTGCCCTCTGCTATCTTGATGTGATTTGATATGAACTAAATGCGCCAAGGTGTTTTAATTTGAGGATAAAAGTACTAAAACTAATTGCTATATATGCAATATATTTTTAAATACATTGCTGATAATAAAAGCAACTTTCCCTTTGATGTATTTATCCTTGAAATAATTGCTACTAGCGGCGCTACCATGCCAATCAATACTATTGTTTATTACATTTAATCGAGCTTTGGCTTTGGCTAAGGCTTGAACATAGGGATTATAAAAAAGAGTACGAATAGCGCTATTTATATAATAGGTATTAGGTGTATAAATCAATTGTCCTTCCTCATAAAATTTCAATCCATGAAAATGATAAAAGATCACTTCAAAACTTTTGTTGCTTGATTTTTCTTTTCCAATCAATTTATTAGCGTTCGTTGTAAATGTATATTGTTGAATATTCCAAGGGGCTAAACCACCTCCTAAATGTTGCATTTCATACACAACTAGAGAATTGCTCGTCCAAGTATCTAAATATTTTTGATCCCCAAATTTTCCATCTTCGATGCGATTGTAACACCAGTCGAGACATTGTGCACGCCAATGATGCAAAACTTCTAAAGATTCTTTGCTATTATCGAAATACATAAATTGCACACAGTATTTTCCTGAAACTTTCGATTGATCGTAGTAACGTGTGTATCGATGTTCGGTAATCATAACATGTTTATCGGCAGGGATTTCATCAATTAATACACGAGGCGATTGATAGAAAAATAAATCGGCATCTACATAAGTACAATTGGCTAATTGAAAAGTTGAAATACAATATGCAATAGTAGAGGAAGTGCAAGTCCAGCAATATTCGCCTTTGCTTCTGCTTCCTTTAATCGCTAATAATGCATCATCTTCAAATTCTTGTAGGCTAATGACACGTACTTTATCTAGTTGCATTTGTTGCAAGGTTTGATAAGAGCTATCGTCAAAAGCAAAAATATAAAGCATAAAATCTTTTTCGCAAGTGTAAAGGGATTCATACATGGCTATACCACGACTGCTATAATTTTTATCGAAGAGCGTACAAAAGTGAAGGGTATGCGAACTCATTATCTGCTTAATGCTATTTTCACTAATTTAAAGAAAGTGTTTAAGCTAAACAAATCACTTCGTAATTGAGCACTAGAATATTCCATCATTTCTTTCAGTAATGCATCATTAAATTTTTGAAATCCTTTTTGTGCAATGCTAAAAGCTAAACTATGATTTGATTGAATACTGCTAAATAACCAAGCTAGTAAATGGCCTCTCAAATCAGCCTGTTCAAGGCTATTGATAAATACCATTTCGCTCCAACCTGGAGTAGTTTTAAGTGTATGATTCGCTACTTTTTGTAAAAACTTAGAAGGGAATAATTGTTTGAAATTTTCATAAGGTAATTGCATCGCGCCTTTCACGGTGATATCAGCTAATTTGAAAGGCATGTTACGCATATATTGAAATACATCAATCATTTTATCTTCGCCTTGATAAGCATCGATAATTCCTGGTTCAAACTCAGCCATTACTACATTTTTTTGAACCGCTTCAGGTAAATTTTGAAAAAGTCTTAAATCAGTTCCTTGTGTATCGGCCTTAAACCAATCGACATAGCCCAAATTTAATTCGGTGAGAATACCATCTAATGTTACGGTGTTCAGTTGAATTTCTTTTTCTACATCGAATAATGGAGCGAATGAAAAATCTTTTAGGCGCGTATTATCGGGATGTAAAGTACTGCTGCAATAAGGACTTTTTGTTAAGTAAAAAGTCTGTTTACTTTTATGATTTGCATTAGAAGCAATGCAATTATAGACATATAATTTTTTAAAATCAGCTGAATCCTTTTCGATGAAATTAAAATCTCTATCATCTGCATCGAAAGCGATACCGATACAAAAGGAAGCGATATTTTTCCAAATAGGATTTAATTCTTTAGAGGCACCGATATCGATTAATACAGGTGGTTTTTCTTGAATTTCTTTTCGTTGACTGAGTTTATGTATGATTGTATTCATCCTATAGCAAAGCTACTATTTAATAAATTAATCCCCCGAATATTTTATGTTTGTTTTTTCAATTGTAAAAACATGCCTTTATAGATGCAAGGAATATCAATATGGATATCATGTTCCCAACTCCAAATGATTTCATAATGTTGAAGTAGTTTTTGCATAAAAGCAGTTTCAGCAAAAATGCGACAAACATAATTTGCTTTATATATTTTAGCAGGTACATGCTGTATGCTAATGATATCTTGAGGTTCAGTAGTAAATGGCGTTCTATCGAAAATCAAATAAGGGATTTGTTGTTTAACAGCTTCTTCAATAAATTGAAAAGGATTTTCGAGATAGTGCAATACACAGGAAAATAAAATGACATCAATTTTTTTAGTTGCTAATTCGTTGATGGTATAGTGAAAGCTAAGCGTATCAGTGGTAAAATTTTCTTTACCACAAGTAACATAATTTTCTTGTTCTACAATATGCCAGTGCATTTGTTGAAAATTTTTTAATACTGCTTGATGTTGATGATAAGTACTTCCTAAAGCCCCTCCAAAATCGAGTACTTTTAATTGATGCTGTTTTTGATAAATATGTTCTAATGAGGCTACCAATGGCCAATGATATTCGAGCTTATCAAATAATACTGAATCTCTTTCATAAGCAGCATTACCTGCAAGCACTTCATTTGTAGCGTGTTTCACTTTTTCTAAGATAGAAGCTTCGTTATATCCACTGCAACTAGCTTGTGCTGTTTGCCAATTCAACGAAGTAGGTTCCCAATATAAAAATGAATCTTTACGAATCGATTTATATATTTTCATCAGTGTTTGGTACACCAATGGAGGTAATATTTGTTGAACTAGTTGAGTTGCTTTCATGCAATTTTAATTTTGCTCTATTGATGAGCTGATTAATTTATACAAAGATGTGAAAAAATATTGATTCTTGATCTATTAGTATATTTGTTTGAAATCAAAATAAAATATGAAAACCACATTAGCCCAATTATTTTTAGAGGAGTTGCAAGAAGAAGCTAAGGCAACAAGAGCCCTATTAGCCTTAGTGCCATTAGATAAAGGAGATTATAAACTACATGAAAAAAGTATGAAGTTAATGAGTTTGACAACGCATGTAGCAGAGATTCCGGGCTGTTTTCATGATATTATACAAAAAGAAGAATTAGATTTTGCGAAGATGGAATACAAACCTTTTATTCCTTTAGATACAACAGATTTGCTAGCATTATTCGATAAAAAATATAATGAGGCGATAGCCATTTTGTCGAATACTGCTGATGAAAAATTTGATGAACAATGGACCATGCGTGCAGGAGAACAAATCTTTTTTACTATGCCAAAAGGTAAAGTAGTTCGTACTTGGTGTTTAAATCATTGGTATCATCATAGAGCGCAGTTAGGCTTGTATTTACGTATGTTGAATATTCCATTACCTTCGGTATATGGACCCACTGTAGATTTGAGTTAAGTTATTTACTAGCTTTTTGAATATAAGCATCATTATCATCAGTATTGCCTAAGAAGTAAAAAGTAGAGCCATCTTCTAATACTCTATAGAGTCGTTGGTTGGAGTTGTCGCCCGAATAGTCAGTGCTGATGAGGTTTCCATTGGTATCAGTTTTTACCATATAGGCTTGTTCTTGATTGCCATAACTACTTGTGTAACCAACACACATAATAGTATTATTGCTGCTTTGGATACAATCTTCAAATCCATCATGATCGCCAGCGCCATATGTTTTCTCAAAAATTGCATTTCCTTGTAAATCATATTTGCCCAGGAATCCACTATGCATAGGGAAGGTGCCAGTATGTCCACACAGTAGTATATTTTTATCACTAGTTAGATGAATTCTACCAGCTTCTTCGTATTCAACTGTACCAATGGTTTTTGTCCATGTAGTATCTAGATTATTATCTAAACATAATAGCCACATATCTCTATCGCCATGACCGAGATTATTAGTATAACCTAAAACATAAAGTGTATCACGATGATTAATTAAATCGGATGAGCCATCGTTAAGTGCACCACCATAGGTGATATGACTGATTTCATTACCGGCAGCATCTATTTTATATAAGATAATATCTCTACTGCCAGCACCATAAGAATTAGTAGTACCAGATATAATAATATCTCCATTGCTTTGAATAGCCATATTACCAATAGTTTCATCATTCGCACCACCATAGATATGACTCCAGAGTATATTCCCATTTTTATCTAGTTTAGAAAGATGCAAGTCAAAATTAAGTGCAGGAGCAGTATTCGAAATACCTCCAATTAAATACGCATCAGCAGTTTCTATGATTCTATAACTTTTATCGGTACCACTGCCACCAATGATTGTATTCCAAAGCACTTCACCAGTTAGTATGTTTATTTTTTGAATACTAATATTGATGTCTGTAGTAGAAACATAAGTGCTACCAGCTATAATAAAACAAGAGCCATCTGTACTTAGTAAGGCATCATTACAAACAAAGTTTTTGGGTTCAGTTTTAATATTGGGATTCGTTGGATCCTCTTTTTTGCAGGAAGTTGCGATATACAAACAAAAGGCACAGTAAAAGAATATATGTTTATACATTTGAGTAAATTTGTATGTTAAACGATTAATGTAAAACTATATTATAATGCGATATTTTTATTTAGTGCTGGTATTATTCTTACTTTCAGCCAAAACCAAATCAGATTATGTGAAGCCCAGTTTGAAAAGTAAATTTTTTGTATTACAATCGGCTAAAAAAGTAAAATGGCAAAGTGGCGCACCTGAAGGTAAAGGAGGAGCTGGAGTGGATTATGAGTTGACATTGAAATTCACCAAAAACTATGATGGCTATTTTAAGATGATATGGATAGGTAATAAATATTATGCTGTTAAGTATAAGAATGAGGCTGCCATAAAAGATTACAATCATTTTACGAAAGACCAGGTGATTACTATCTATGCATCTGAAGTAGTAAGATCTGGAGTAGGTATCTATAAGCAAGAAGATAAAAATGTAACCGATCCACCCTTTAAATATGATGGAGTAGCATTACTTGAATATGAGTACCATGGAAAAACGTATAGTATGGTAATAAAGTCGTGGAGTGAAGAAAAGAAAGTAGATGGAATTTAGAATAAAGTAAATTTATTTTACTTCAGTTACTTTTACCATATTGGTTCGACCTTTCGATTTTAAAGGCATACTCGCACAATTTATAACGAAATCGCCTTCTTCAACTAATTTATCTTTTTTCAAAATTTTAATTAAGTCGGTGATTGTTGTGTCGGTATCTTTAAATTTATCGTAATAAAAAGCACGAACACCCCAACAGATATTCATCGTGCAAAGCATATCTTTATTGCTCGTAAATAAAAATATTTTTGATTTTGGTCTATAGCTGCTTACTATAAAACCTGTATAACCACTAACTGTTACGCCAAGTATAGCACGAGCATGAATATCTTGAGCAATACGAACAGCGCTATAACAAATTCTATCTGAAATATAAGAAGCAGATTTTTTATCGGCAGGGTGATTATTATCGTAAATCAGATTTGATTTTTCGATAGAACGAATTATTTTCTCAACGGTTTCGATCACTTTAACAGGATATTTACCCACACTTGTTTCGGCACTCAGCATTACCGCATCTGCCCCATCGATTAAAGCATTTGCCACATCTGTAATTTCAGCACGAGTAGGCATTGGGTTATGAATCATACTTTCCATCATTTGAGTAGCCACTACAACAGGTCGAGCTTTACAAATGCATTTTTTGATTATTTCTTTTTGAATTAAAGGCATTTTTTCAATAGCTACTTCCACTGCTAAATCACCTCTTGCTACCATGATGGCATCACTAACCTGTATTATTTCATCAATATTTTCGACAGCTTCTGGTTTTTCAATTTTAGCTATAACTTTAATAAAGTTTTTAGAAGGGTCGATTAATTTTTTTAATTCGGTTACATCTTTAGCTTCACGAACAAATGAAAGACCAATCCAATTGGCATTATGTTTAACAGCAAAGGCTAAATCAGATTTGTCTTTTTCGGTTAAACTAGGAACTGTAGTTTTAGTATTTGGGAAATTTACTCCTTTTTTTGAAGATAAAATACCACCGACAATTACCTTGGCTTTTACCTTATTCTTTTTATCTGTTTCAGTGATTTTAATTTGAAGTTTACCGTCATCCATCAAAATAACTTCCCCAACATTTACATCTTGTGCAAGGCGTTCGTAAGAGATATGAATTTTTTGAGCGGTAGTAATTCCTTCTTTATTGGAAAGTTCAACGATACTATCTTGAATCAATTCTACACCATTATTTTCTACAACACCAACTCTGATTTTAGGACCTTGTAAATCGGCTAAAATGGCAAGATTTAGATTGTATTCTTTATTTATTTTTTTGACTAGATCAAAGCCTTTTTTATGAAAAGTATGATCGCCATGCGAAAAATTAAAACGAATCACATCTACACCTGCTTTTACAATATTATACATGGTTTCTTTGGTGTTACAAGCAGGACCGAATGTTGCTATAATTTTTGTTCTTGTTGAAGTTGTTTTCACTATTTATATAAAGTTTCTTGCTTTAAAAAGAGAATAATTGTTTGGTTGTTATCTGGCTTCAAAGATAAGATGTTCTATGGCGCTAAAGTATTTTATTTCAATCTCCATTATATGTTGAATGATATCAATATTTTTTAATTTTTTATTTAGGAATGACCATTCAGTGCGAAGTATCTCTCCTTCCACCAAGATGAAATAATCAATTTCTTTTAATTTTTTTATAAATAACTCATTATCGTTTTTGTTGTTTATAAAAAAATATTTAGCGATACTTTTTTCGGGAAAATAGGTATAAGGTTTAAGTATAAAAGGTTTAGTTTCTTTATTTTGTTTAATAGAGATATCTTCTTGTGCCCCAAACTTAAATTCGAGTTCTTTATTAATATAATGACAAATACGATAATCTTTGGCACTGCTGATGAGTCCCAGTACTCGATAGCTGTAATTATTATCGCTTTGTAAAGTTTTTTTTGCCACGCCAGAAAAAGGTAAATTTAATTTTTGCAAAAATACTTTATTATTTCGAGTACTAATTGTATATTTGTCTTATACTATTCAATATTAGATAATTAGAGAAAAAGTAATTAATTATCTAAATTCTTTGAAAAAGTATTAATTTTGTCCGACCAAAACGGATTTTCAAATAACAAAAAATAAAAACCAAACAAAAATGGCAACTATAGCAGAAAGAGTTAAAAAAATTATTGTTGAGAAATTAGGTGCTGATGAAAATGAAGTAACTAATGAAGCAAGCTTCACAAATGATTTAGGAGCGGATTCTTTAGATACAGTTGAATTGATTATGGAATTTGAAAAAGAATTCAATATTTCTATTCCAGATGAGCAAGCTGAAACTATTGCTACAGTAGGTGATGCAATCACATACTTAGAGAGCAACGCAAAGTAATCTACCAATTACCAAATAAAATAAATATATGGCGCTAAAGCGAGTTGTTGTAACCGGTTTAGGAGCTCTTACACCTATAGGTAATACTGCATCCGAATATTGGGATGCTTTATTAAAAGGAGTGAGTGGCTGTGATACTATAAAAAACTTTGATGCAACAAAGTTTAAGACACGTATTGCATGCGAATTAAAAAATTATCAAGCATCCAACTATTTTGATGTAAAGGAAGCCAAAAGAATGGACTTCTTTTGTCAGTATGGAATGATTGTAGCTTCTGAAGCGATTGAAGATTCAGGCTTACATGCAGAAGGAATTGATAAAAATAAAATAGGTGTAATTTGGGGTTCGGGTATTGGGGGATTGAATATTTTCCAATGCGAAATTCGAGATTTCTTTAAAGGAGATGGTACACCACGATTCAATCCATTTTTTATTCCTAAGATGATTATTGATATATGTCCAGGCATGATCAGTATGAAATATGGATTTAAAGGGATGAATTATGCTACAGTTGCAGCCTGTGCATCATCTACTAATGCACTCATAGATTCCTTTAATTATATTCGTTTAGGCAAGGCTAACGCCATCGTAACAGGTGGATCTGAAGCCCCTATCACTGAAGGTGGTGTTGGAGGATTTAGTGCTATGAAAGCGATGAGCGAACGTAATGATGATCCTTCAACTGCTTCACGACCTTTCGATTTAAATAGAGATGGATTTGTGGCTGGTGAAGGAGGAGCAGCTATTATATTAGAAGAGTATGAGCATGCCAAAGCTAGAGGAGCTAAAATTTATGCTGAAATGATTGCTGGAGGAATGAGTGCTGATGCGTATCATTTAACTGCACCAGATCCGGAAGGAAATGGAGTGGTTCTAGTTATGAATGACGCCTTAAGTGAAGCACAAATTAATACTTCAGAAGTAGATTATATCAATGTTCACGGCACTTCTACACCATTAGGGGATGTAGCTGAATTAAAAGCGATTCATAAAGTTTTTGGTGAAGATGCATTTAAAATGAATATCAGTTCTACTAAATCTATGACAGGCCATTTATTAGGAGGAGCAGGGGCAATAGAAGCAGCTGCAACTATTTTGGCTATTAAAAACGATATGATTCCTCCAACCATTAATCATCAAACTGCAGATCCGGCTATTGATAGTCGATTCAATTTGACTTTAAACAAAGCACAAAGCAGAGTGGTAAATGTGGGTATGAGTAATACCTTCGGATTTGGTGGACATAATGCAACTGTCGTTTTCAAAAAACATATCGATTAAATTCTACTATTTTGTCTTTATTCAATAGATTATTTTTATTAGGAGGCAAAGACAATAAACTCAAACAATATATTTATCATACAACAGGATTTGTTCCTAAAAATATAGATATATATAAGCAGTCCTTATCTCATCGAAGTAAATCATCGGCCAATACCAAAAATAACGAACGATTGGAGTATTTGGGCGATAGTGTTTTAAATACGATTATATCAGAATATCTCTATCAGAAATACCCATACAAAGAAGAAGGATTTCTAACGGAATTGCGCAGTAGGATTGTGCAGCGCAAGCGTTTGAATGAATTGGCGCATGATATCCATTTACATCAGTTTATGCATTATGAGAAACATAATATTCGATTAGAGAATACCGATATTATGGGAGATGCATTAGAAGCTTTTATAGGAGCTTTGTATATAGATAAAGGATTTCAAAAAACCAAAAAATTCGTATTGAATAAATTGGTGAAACATCAGATGGATATTGAAAAAATGGCTATGGAAGATAATAACTTCAAAGGGCAATTATTGATGAAGTCGCAGAAAGAAAATGTGCCATTAGTCTATAAACACAGTGCTACCAAAAGTAATGGTAAGCAACAGATATTTGTGATAGAGTTGTATTATAATGATCAACTAATATGCACAACACAAGGCTTTAATAAAAAAGATGCTGAGCAAGAGGCAGCGAAATTGGCATTGGAAAAGTTAATGTAATGATTAATAAAAAATAGTTCGTTTTAAATGATTAAATTTGTTTAGTAATAAACCAATGAATCAATCCAATCTAAATCTAGATAATCATGATATTTTAAGTGAATTAGATAAATTAAATGAAGAAATTCAGCTGATTCAAGTCACTAATTCAAAAGAAGCCATCCATATGTGTATCGCTTATTTGGATAAAGCGAAAAAAGAACACTCCATAGAACATATTATTTATGCCAATTATTTAATGGCGTATAATTTAACCAATAAAGGTAGTTATACAGAAGCCATACGTTATTATGATGATTGTTTAGAAGCCTTAGATGATTCCTCTAACGAAATGTATTTCAAAGTACATAATGGATTAGGAATGATCTATAAGCAGATGGGCGAGTATAAAAAAGCCTTATCCTCTTATTATATAGCCCTTAATGGGAATGTACCTAGTCAATTAGCTGCTATTTTAAATAATATCTCCATTGTTTATCGTGATTTAGATCAATTAGATAAAGCTATAGAATATAGTAATAAGGCCTTTGAACAAACCATTAATAAAGATAATATTGTTAATTCTCTAACCATATTAACCAATATTGGGAAATATAAAATTCTACAAAAAAATTATGTAGAAGCAGAAGAGATATTATTTAAATCCAAACAAATTGCTCAAGAACATCAACTGACCAATCAAGTCATCAATTGCGATTTTAAAATTGCTAGTTTATATTATGAGCAAGAAAAGTATGCCGAGTCGTTAGAATTATTAAAAGAGGTATTAACTACAACAGATGAATATAATTATCAATTACTACGATTTGGGGTTAAAATATTATTAGCTAAAGTTTATGATAAATTAAACTATAAAGATGAAGCTGCTCAAATCTATGAATATTTAATATTTACACATAAAGATGATAATATTCATAATTATTTACTAGCGGTATCTAATTATATAGAATTATTAGAGGAATCTAAAGAGTTTGAAAAAATATGTCAATTACAAAAAATTTATATTGAGACGCTTATTAAAATTAATTTAAAAGAAAAAGAAGAAAGTATTCAAAACTCTAAATTATTGATAGAAAATAAAGAGCAAGAATTAGAGTTATTGCGATTAAGAGAAGTAAAAGGGTTGAATAAGATATTAGCTGATAATACTATATTGCTGGAGGAAAAACAAAATAAACTCGAAGAGATAAATAATGATTTAATGCATTTCTCTTATGCCTTATCGCATGATTTGAAAGAACCTGTGCGAATGATAAAAAGTTTTTCAGACATGTTATCTACGCTGTTAGCTAAAAAGTTAAGCGAAGAAGAAAAGCAAATGTTTCATTACATTACAAATGGTGCTCAGAAAACGGTGTTATTAATTGATGAACTTCAGAAATATGCTAAGTTAGGTGTTACTGAAGATATGAAAAAAGAAATCAATTTAAATCATATACTAAAAGATACTATACAATTATTGCATAAAAATATAGAGGATAATAAGACGATTATAAATTTTGAAGAATTACCAGTGATATATTCGTATCCCATATTTTTCAATCAATTATTTCAAAACTTAATTACAAATGCCATCAAGTATAAACAAAAGGAAATGTCCCCTATTATTACTATAAGTTATACCAAGCTAGCAAATGAACATGAAATTGTTTTTGCAGATAATGGTATAGGTATACCAGTAAGAGAGCAAAGTAAAATATTTAGTTTATTTAAACGAGCCAGCAATCATAGTATAAAAGATGGTACTGGAGTAGGTTTAGCTTTTTGTGCAAAAATTATGACCAAATTAAATGGTAGTATTATAGTTGAATCTGAAGGAGAAAATACAGGAAGTAAGTTTATCGTTCGATTTCCAATGAGTGAATAAAAAAAATAATTATAAAAAAAAGAGCCTCCTCGGAGGCTCTTTTTTTTATATAAAGTTTTTATTTACCACTACCATAACCTGGTTTTTTGATAATATTTGGATCAATTACATCAGGGCAACAACTTATACTGGTTTTAGTTGTATCACCATCTTTACCACCTTTGATATACATTGTTAGATTGTTTTTCAGGGTGAATTTTTCAAGATTTTTCATAATTTTAATAGTTTATGAGTGAATAATATCTTAAAGATAAGTTATATGTTTGTTAAAACAAGCAATATGCACACATTATCCACTTTTATTGCTGAATTCTGTTCTAAGTAGTAGATTATCAGGTATAAAAATTTAATAGAAGAATAGCATATTTTAGTTAGTATAGATTTGACATAGTGTAAGTGATTGATAATCA
>CANHVE010000054.1 GCA_947464015.1 Saprospirales bacterium
CAAAGATTTTTCCTTTGTGATAGTTTTCAATGATTCGTTTACATAAAGATAAACCTAATCCCCAACCTCTTGTTTTAGTAGTATAACCTGGTTGGAAGATAGCATCAAAATTTCCTTTTGGAATTCCTTTGCCTGTATCGATGATGTCGATATAAATATTATCGTTGAATACCCCGTAATTAATAGTGATAGAGCCTAAGCCTTCCATGGCGTCAATTGCATTTTTAATCAAGTTTTCTAATACCCAAATAAATAATTCTTTGTTGATTTTTGCTTCAGAAATTCGATCAATTTTATTGATTTCAAAAATGGTTCGTAGGGAAGTACGTACCCTGAAATATGAAACCGTATCTTCAATAATATGTTCTAAATTCATTGGTTTCAATTCGGGCTTTGAACCAATTTTACTGAATCTATCCGCTACTAAACTTAATCGTATCACATCCTTTTCTATCTCTTCGGCGATATTCATCTCTTTCAACTCTTCAATTGTAGAGTCTTTTAATAATTCTACCCATGCATTTAAAGAAGATAAAGGCGTGCCCATTTGATGTGCTGTTTCTTTACTCATACCTACCCATACTTGATTCTCTTCGGCTCTACGGGCACCACTAAAAGCCAAGTAACCTATCAAAAGAAAACCTGCAAAAATGGATAATTGTATGAAAGGGAAAAATTTTAACTGATTGTATATTTCCGAGTTTTCATAATATAGAGTTTTGCTTTTTCCAGGACCTAAATCAACAAACAAAGACTTTCCACTACTTTTCATATCTTCTAATTTCGCACGAAGTAGTTTTGGATTATTGGTAATTTCGCTTTTAATATTCCCAGTAGTTTCAATCACTCCATTCTCATTGACTAATATGACAGGTACACTCGCTGAGTTTATCACCACCTCACTTACAAAGGATTCTAGTAAATCTTTTAAAATGGATTTTAAATCGGTGAAAATTTTTGAATCGAGATAATAAATAAAATTCACAATTCGAATATCTGCAATTCTCGTATCAATTAAAATAGGAGGGTATTTGCCAAATAATTCTTCTACTCTGCCTCTGAAGATCGTGCTATCTTGAATGTTTAAATTTTCTACATTTCTGCTACCAATGATATGCATGTCTTGATTGACGAGCAACATCGGAGTGTTTTTATTTCCAGCAGTGATATCACTTAAAAAAGTTAGTACTTGTTCATCCGTTGTAGTTGATAGTAAATTTGTAGCATTGGCCCAATACGTCACGTTATTTCGTTCATTTTCGCTGATACGAATAAATAAATCATTGGTGTATTTTACAATCTTTGCTTTTTTATCGATCGCTTCAGCCCATAGTTTTACTTTTTTCTCTTCATCGGTAGCTATTCTATTTGCAAGATAATTGGTATACCACAGGGTGATAATACCAATAAACATGGCCATAATTAAGAGTATTAACTTAATTCTATTTTTATTTTGATAGATATTCAGTGCCATTAATAACAAACATACATATTTTTTTTCATTCACTACTCATGATACTCAACAGAAGAAAAAAATGAAAATGATTTTTTGAATAAGGTATTTATAGATTCTAGGATATACAATAAAATGGGAGAATGCCGAATCTAGTTTTATTAAAAAGGAAGTAAACTGCTGATTATTAATGAAATATATTCTTTTTCAATTTAAAGGAATTCATGTACATTTGTACTCTCAAAAATCAGATAAAATATATATATGAATTTACACGAATACCAAGCAAAAGATGTATTAAAAAAATACGGAGTTGCTATTCAAGAAGGAATCATGGTTGAAAATGCGAATGATGCAGTTGAAGCGGCAAAAAAATTGACCGAACAAACAGGTACTTCATGGCATATTATTAAAGCTCAAATTCACGCAGGTGGAAGAGGTAAAGGCGGTGGTGTAAAATTAGCAAAAAATTTAGACGAGGTAAAACAACGTGCTACTGATATCTTAGGGATGATGTTAGTGACGCCACAAACTCCACCACAAGGTAAATTAGTTCGTAAAATATTAGTTGCTCAAGATATGTATTATCCAGGAGAAAGCGAGCCGAAAGAATATTATGTATCGGTATTGATGGATAGACAAAGCAAAAGAAATGTAATTATTTACTCTACAGAAGGAGGGATGGATATTGAGCATGTAGCGGAAGTTACACCTCATTTAGTACATAAAGAATGGATCGATCCTTTATTAGGATTCCAAGCATTTCAAGCTAGAAAAATAGCATTTAATTTAGGTTTAATTGGAAACGCCAATAAAGAATTTATCAAATTTATTACAGGTGTTTACAATGCTTATATTGGTGTGGATGCAACATTGATTGAAATCAATCCTTGCTTAAAAACGAGTGATAATAAAGTGGTGGCAGTAGATGGCAAAATGAGTTTAGATGGTAATTCATTATATCGTCATGCTGATTTAGCTGCACAAGAAGATAAATTAGAACAAGATCCAATCGAAGTAGAAGCACATAGTTTTGATTTAAATTATGTAAAATTAGATGGTAATGTGGGTTGTATGGTAAATGGTGCCGGCTTAGCAATGGCAACTATGGATATTATCAAATTAAGTGGTGGGGAGCCTGCTAACTTCTTAGATGTAGGTGGTACAGCCAATGCAGAAAGAGTAGAGAAAGGATTCCGTATCATTTTAAAAGATGAAAAAGTAAAAGCGATTTTAGTTAATATCTTTGGTGGAATCGTTCGTTGCGATAGAGTTGCTCAAGGGATTGTAGATGCATATAAATCAATCGGTGAAATTCCAGTGCCTATCATCGTTCGTTTAGAAGGAACTAATGCAGAGGAAGCGAAAAAAATTATTGAAAACAGTGGATTAAAAGTACATTCAGTAATTCAATTAAAAGAAGCAGCTGAAAAAGTAAAAGAAGTTTTAGCGGCTAATTAATTCTTCTATATAAGATATAGCAAAGCCTTCAAGTGCAAACTTGAAGGCTTTTTTATGATTGAATAGTAGAAACTATAATAGAATTATTTCCTACCTTTGTTACCTATATGAAAATATCTGCCTCCTTATATTCTGATAAAAATAGAAGCATTGAAGATTTAGTGCACGAATTAGATAGCTATCAAATAGATGCTTTTCATATCGATTGTAATGATGATATTAATGTGTTTGATGATATTCATAAAATCAATGCTATAAGTCCAACGATTATCGATTTACATATTATAACTGAAACTCCAGATATCTATAAACCATTGCTGCAACAACATCCTATTGAATGGGTTACTTTTCAATTTGAAAATTTACCTAAAGGATATGAGCTTCCTATAATTTCAAATACAGAAATGGGTTTGGCTATTATGAATGATACGCCTATTGAAGTGTTTGATGCATATGCAAATCAATGTAGTTTTATTTTATTAATGACCACTACACCCGGACAAAGTGGTGGAAGTTTTAATACAGATACTTTCAAAAAAATTAGACAATTCAAAAATAAATATCCTGATAAACGAATACATGTAGATGGTGGGGTGAATGCTGAAGTCTCATTCATCTTGCGCGATTTAGGCGTATATTCAAGTGTTTCGGGTTCTTATTTATTAAAACATACACATATTGGTGCGGCACTTTATAGTTTAAAAGCTGCTGAAACCAGCTCTTCTTTTTTAATCAAAGATTTTATGATTCCTTTGGAAGAATTGCCAGTACTGGATATTCGAGCATGTAGTTTCGAATCGATAGTGCGTACTATGGATCAATATAAATTAGGATTTACCTTGTTTACCGATAAAGACGAAACGCTTGCTGGGGTAACGAGTAATGCCGATTTGCGCAAAGGGATATTGAAAAATATGCAGGATTTACAAGCGATTAAAGCACGAGATATTATCAATCTACATCCCATTAAAATCAATGAAAATAAGAGCATTCATCAAATGCTTCAACAAATCAAACAACTCCCTTTTATCATTCTATTTATGCCAGTAGTTGATGAGCAAAATAGATTGAAAGGGGCAGTAACATTTAATAATTTAATAAAAGGCGAATCATGATCATTCATTTAAAAAAAGATATTAGTAAAGACACCATTGCATCATTAGCACAACAATCACAATCGATTTATTTAGTAGAAAACGGAACCGATGTATTAGTGACTCCATCTGCATTTAAAGAAGTTCCAGCATATATAACAGAATATACAGCAGCAAGTTTTTATATGGAAAACGATATGCAATTGTCGAGCAAAAAATACATGAATGGCAAACGTAGCTTGCAATTAGGCGATGTAACAATTGGAGGTACAACGAATAATACGGTAATGATTACAGGTCCTTGTTCAGTAGAAAGCGAAGAGCAAATTACTGCGGCTGCTGAATTATGTGTAGAGTTAGGCGTGAAAGTATTACGTGCTGGTTGTTATAAACCACGTACCTCACCATATTCTTTTCAAGGAATGGGCTTAGATGGATTGAAATTATTGGCGCGTATGCGTGAAAAATATGGTTTAGCTATAATTACCGAAGTGCGTGATGCTACTCATATCGATGATATTATTGAGTATAGTGATATCATTCAAATTGGGGCGAAAGCGATGTATGATCAAGGTATTTTACGCAAATGCGGTACGATACAAAAACCAGTATTGATTAAAAGAGGCTTTGGTACAACACTACAAGAGTTTGTACAAGCCAGTGAATTTGTGTTGAGTGGTGGGAATCCGAATGTGGCACTATGCGAAAGAGGCATACGTACCTTTGAAACTAAAACACGATTTACATTAGATTTATGTGGAGTAGCGTATTTAAAAGAACATACTAATTTGCCTATTATATTAGATCCAAGTCATGCGATGGGTTATGCATATGGTGTAGCTGATTTAACAAGAGCATGCACGGCTATGGGGATTGATGGCTTGTTGATCGAAACACATCCCAATCCGAAAGAAGCGAAGAGTGATGCCTCCCAACAATTGAATTTTGAAGAGTTTAGAAACTTATACAAATCTGTTGAACCAGTTGCAAAAGCAGTAGGCTATCAGATTGTTTAAAAACCTTTTAAATCAAAAATAGAACTATCAATCGTTTCTACTGATTTCTTCATCTTTTTTTGGATTACTTTAAAATGATGTTCTGCACTTGGTATGACAAGTGATATCGCTTCGCCAGTGGCTGATGCTCTACCGGTACGACCAATACGATGAATATAATCTTTAGGTGAACGAGGCAATTCATAATTAATCACTAATGGCAATGCAGGAATATCTATACCGCGAGAGATTAAATCTGTGGCTACCAATACACGTACTTTATCTTGCTTAAATAATAGCAATGCATCGGTTCGTGCTAATTGACTTTTCTTACTATGTATCGCACGTGCTTCAATACCATTCTTACATAATTTATCTGTTACATTATCGGCTTCATAGACCGACGAACAAAAAATCAATACCTGAGGAATTTGTCTACTCTTAATCAAATAGCGCAATAATGGTCCTCGTCGTTCTTCGCTTACTAAATAGGCACTTTGCTGAATATTCTCGATTGTAAGCTCTTCAGCCTCTGTTTTAACGACCGTTGGTTCATGAAGCAACACTTGATTCAATCCTTCTAAATCTTCGCTTAAAGTAGCTGAAAACAAAATATTCTGACGCTTTGTGGGTAGTAGCCTAAATACTTGATTCATCTCTTTTTTAAAACCTAAATTCAATATTTTATCTGCTTCATCCAATACTAAAATTTCCAATTGCGATAAATGCAACGCATTCGAATCCACTAATTCCAATAATCTACCAGGAGTTGCAATCAATACTTGCACATCTTGCAGTTCTTGCATCTGTGTTTGTATCGATACACCCCCAAATACAGCTAATGACTTAACATGATAGGGGAGTGCTTTGCAAAATATTTTAGCTACCTCTTGTATTTGTATCGCCAATTCACGTGTAGGAACTACTATCAATATTTGTATATGCCTGTTTTTAGGTCGCTCAAACTTTTCAAGTAAGCTCAATATAGGCAATAAATAAGCAACCGTTTTACCCGAGCCAGTTGGTGCAATTCCCAATACATCTTTTCGAGTAAAAATAGCAGGAATGGCAGCTTCTTGAATTGGGAAAGGCTTTTCATAACCTAAATAATTCAAAGCTTGTAATAAATGTGTTGAAAGTTGTAATGAAGTAAATGACATAATATAATTTCGAATGCTAAAGATAGCACATATTTGAATACTATAACGACACTTCAAATAGCTTGTCAATGCTAAGTTATAGCATTATGATGGAACTAATTCATCATTCATTTCTTTATATAAGTATCAGCAAAAAGTAAAAATGATGAAATTCTTATATCAAAAAACTACTTGGACCAATTTGCAATTGATTCCATTAAAACTTTGTATAGCAGCAGCTTATTTAATAGTAGGAATGTACTTTCATGAAATTATTCATTCATTTCAAATACCAGTAATTATAGTATTTATACTTACATTAATATATACGCTATATCTATGGATTACTAAAATAAAAAATGAAAATTAAAATTTATTTATCTGTTGAAATGCCCACTTTAATCATTTGATAATAGAGACTTAAGAAAACTCTAGAGTTATGAATATCATTAAATTCTATTTCTATGGCATCCCCTTTATGAAACCAAGAAGAACCCGTATAGGTCTTAATGTATAGTATTCCTTTTTTAGCGTACGACTCTTTAATATCTGCTTCGTTAATTTTGATACTTCTATCTTTAGAATCAATTTTTTCAATAAAGCCAAACCCTAAACGATATTTAAATCCATATTTAGAACCAAATTCATAGTAACCCATGGTTTTGATTTCACTTAAAGCTTGTTGATAGATACGTTCTGTCCAAAGTTTTTCGGCTTCTAGTCCCCAATAATATTCATAAGATGCGGTATATTTTGGAGTGCCTTCTTTTGATTGGTAGGTTCCTGAAATAGTATAGAGTTTTTCTCCACCTAAATCAAACCATTCATATGAAAAATCAGTTCCTTGATAAACGAAATTTTTATATCTATCCGTCAAACCTTTTACCATATAGGCTGCATCCTTAAATAATAAAATCGATTCTTTTTTTACTTCATCTTCCGATTTCATGGTAATCTTTGCTAGTCCTTGTTCTCCTAAATAATAATTGACATAATTAAACATAGAAGCTCTTACAGCCGCAATACCTAATCCAAGTAATAATACCCAAAATATTCTCCATCCAATTTTATATACCCCACCAAAATAGATAATAGCTACAGCAATTGCTACACCTAATAAACCCCAAAGGATTGTATGTATAATTTGTTCATTTGAGGAGGGTATTTTTTTACCACTCTTAATAGTGGAATGCCCCATCAATACTTTGCCTAGCTCCACTGGTGGCTTTGCTAAGAATACATAATTGCTATCAGGTAATTCTCCAATAAAATTTTTGGAAATAGAATCTAGAAACATGTTGTTTTGTTTTAAGGTGTATAAAGGATAAAAATAATTATTTATTTATTGTTTTAATAAATCTCCCTAATAAAAAATTAAATTGTACCATATCACTCGATTTGGCATGTATCATTTGTACTAATAGATCTAATTGTTTTTTATCTTTTATTTCTAAGGTGACTGCTATCAATGAAAACGTTTCATATGCCAGTAATAAGATATTGTTTTTAGGAATTGGCATGCCACTTAAACGGGTAAATGTTTCCATACTTTCTTGCACAGCTCTGGTTCTATTGCCTTGATAATGAGTTTGTATAAATGAACTGATGCTTTCTCGAATAGTACTGAATGATAATCCTTTTACATCACCTAATTGTAAAGCTAAATTACTATCCGTAAATTGTATTAAAGTAGCCTCTGTACTTCTATAGCCTTTAATACTCTGTATTTTCTTAAATTCATTAGCAGCTAACTTTGCTAATTTACTATCTACTGGTCTAAAGCCAAAACGATAGTAAAACCAAAATGCTCCAGTTTTTATTCCATCTGGATTGTCTTGCCCAAATTGATAAGGTTCTATTTCAAAATAACTAATGCCAAATAATTGTCGATATACACGTAGTAATTGTATCAATGTATAACCTGATTCCCCACCACGATAGGGTTCAAATATATTGATTCCAAAATTGGCTGTTTCGCCTATCAACCAACTGCCCCCATATGAAACAGGATATCCATTTTTAAATAAAGTATAGCCTACATACGAACAAGTAGGTAATTGTCTTGCTGCTTGCATGCCAAATATTGCCACAGATATGCCCCGTTCTAATTCAAAATAATGAAGACTATTTTCATCCATATAGGTAACAGGATCAGTCTCACGCATGGTGAGTAATAAATTTTTACGTATAACTTCTACCAATTGTTGTTTGGCTGCTGAACTAAGTTTTATTGCTGGTGGTAAAGCTTGATTTAATAATGACTGATGATCAAACTTTTTGAGGATTTCTGTGTGATAAAATATGTTTTTGACTGTAACAGCATTCCAAGTTCTAGAACATGCCGGATCTTTAAAATGTACTTCTGTGATAGGTTTTAAAGATTCCCAAATAAAATCTTTTACTTTTAGTTGAGTATCAAAATAACGTAAACTATTCAATAAAAAATGGAGTCGATCTTTTGCTTTTATATTTAATGTATCCAACAATTCTTCATTTGATAGTCCAGCTGAGGTTATTTCTTGTTCAATCGCAGGTAAACATATTTTCAAAATATCATTTAAACTGCAAGCTACTTTTTCAAATTCATATAAAGAAATTGAACATTCAGGATGAGTAATCATCCAAGTACAATAATCGGTTGTAAATCGACTATACATGCGTGTATAGGGTAATCCTGAATTTTCAAAAACGACTTGATTCGCTATTGCTTTGTTTTTGAAATGTTTACTTACGAGTTCAAGTGCATGACTAGCTAATGTATAAATCTCTTTATTAGCAGGGTATGCAAGCATATGTAAAAGCATATCGTGATAGGTAATGATATACTTAGAATTGGATAAATCTATTTGTTTGGAGAATGCTAATACTTCTTTTTTTTTCGCATTACTCGATTCATCAAATGTATAGATGATACTACTTAATTGCTTTACAATAGAGGATAATGAATGCTTCATAACCATAGAATTAATCTATTTTAAAGATACTAATTCTTAGTTGAAAATTATCGTATCAGCGTAATATTTCCGGTATAAGTACTAATATCGTTACTCATTCTTGAAAGGCCTTTTACAACATATACGTAGGTGCCAATTTCTTGTGGACGAAGTTTGTATATCCCATTCCAATTACCTGAGTTTTGAGCATTAGTATAAAATCAAAAAAAAACAAATTGCTAAAAATAAACTCATGATTCTATTATTTTACCAAATACAAATAATTTTAATAGCCAAATAATTCTTCAAGTGTTAAGCTTTTAACTTGACCAATTTTTAATAAGTCAGCTGTATTGATTTTATTTTTATCTCCTAAAATACTATAGGTAAATGCTTTATTGCTATAGTTGTTTGCATGAAATTCTTTCAAATCACCTAGCGTAAAATTGTCAATATTTGAAAAAGTTTTACTTCTGATATCATAATCGATTCCTAATTTTTCAGCTTTTAAATAAGCAAATAAAATAGCAGACTTAGTTGTTCTACTAGTACTGATGCTATTTTTCAATGATAATTTAGCAGTTTCAAATAATTTATCTGATAATGGTAGTGTTGTATGTAATTCATCCATTGCATGAACAGCATCATTAAATTTGTCTGATTGAGTACCAACAAAAGATAATATAGCAAAAGGATCACTTGCTTTTTTAGGGATTCTATAGCTGCTAAATGTAGAATAAGCTAATGCTTTACTTTCTCTAATGGTTTGAAATACTATAGCACTCATACCATTACCAAAATATTCATTAAACATATTTATCAATGGAACCATTACAGGTTCAAAAGCGCTAGCATTTCTTGTCCAAAGAATTTGTGCTTGTTTCATTTCTGGGAAGTGCACAAAATTTACATTATTGGCAGTTACATCAAAATGCTTATAAATAGTAGCTGGCGGTACTTCTTTTAATGTAGTACCTACTGCATGTTTTTCTATTAGTATACTTTGAATTTCATCCACTGATTTTGGTCCATAATATAAAATACGATGTTTATAGCTATTTAAATTATGAATGATATCTGTCAGTTCACTTGCATTTAATGCATTTAATGCATCGTTATTTAATACATCATTATAAGGATTTTTCGAACCATAGGTAGCATAATTCAACATCGCTTCATAGGTGATTTTATTTTTGTCTAATTTATTATTCTGACGTTCTTTAATTATATCGGCAATCATACCTTTTATTACTTCTTCATCTGGTTTAGCATTTTTTAATAAGCTCTCAAATAAATCTAAGGCAGGTATCATGTTTTCTTGTAAGCCACTCAACGATACGTAGATTTGTTCATCACTAGCATTCACATTAAAGTTGCAAGCCATATTATAAAACTTCGTGCTTATTTGTTCTGCACTCATTTTATCTGTTCCTAAATATTGCAACATATTAACTGCTAAAGGAATTTTTTTATCATTGTTTTTGCCCATATCAAACACATAATATAGCTCAAACAATTCATTGTTTTTATTTGGTACTGTTAATAATGGAATATTTTTTACTATACCTCTTTTAATATCTTCTTCAAAATTTATAAATACTGGTTGAATGTCGGTTACATTCATACTAATAACAGATTTTAAAAATGAAGATTGGTCTTCTCTATTCACTTCAATAGGTGTAATAGGAGGCTTCTCTACTTTTTGTACATTTTTATTTTCGCCAATTTTTTTATAAATACATACATAGTTATCATTCATGTATTTATTCGCAAATTGCATGATATCTTTTTTAGTTAACGTATTCATATAATCAGTAGTAGCCAATACATCTGCCCAATTAGTATTTGCAGTAAAAGAGTTTAGCAACGTATAAGCTCTTCCAGCATTACTTTCATTCGTTTCAATTAATTGTTTTCTATAATTCGCCACAACAGCTTTAATCATCGATTCATCAAATTTGCCTGTTTTTAAGTTATTGATTTCTTCCAGTAATATTTTTTTTACTTCATCTAATGATTGACCTTCTTTTGCTTTCCCTTCAATAAATAAAACACTATAATCTTTCAATGCCCAAGAACCTGCACTGCAACCTAATACTTTTTGTTTCAATACTAAATTATTGTCCATCAAACCGGCAGATCCATTTGATAAAATACTACTCATCAAATCTAATAATTGAGCATCTTTAGTAGCCGCACCAGGGAAACGATAGGCCATCTGAATATATTCTGCATCAGGTCCATAAACAGTAGTTTCTCTTGGTTTCGTAATATCCTCTTCTGGACTAAATGTATATGGAACAACTGGTTTGGATTGCATATAAGAAAACTTTGAATCAATTTTTGCAATTATTTCATCAGGATTGATATCTCCAGCAATAATAATAGCCATATTGTTTGGTACGTAGTTTTTATTGTAATACTCTTTAATAGCAACTAAAGATGGATTTTTTAAATGATCGATAGTACCAATAGTTGTTTGTAAACCGTAGTTATGTTTTTTAAATAATTCAGCAAATAATGTTTCAAAAACTTTAGTATCATCATCATCCATTCCAATATTTTTTTCTTCATATACTGCCTCTAATTCAGTGTGAAACAAACGTAATATAGGATTTCTAAATCTTTCTGATTCAATAGTTAGCCATTTGTCGATTTGATTACTAGGAATATCATTTACATAAACCGTTTGTTCAAAAGAAGTAAATGCATTGGTTCCTTTTGCTCCAATATTACTAATCATTTTATCATATTCATTCGCAATAGCATAAGTAGATGCATATCCACTTATTGAGTCGATGATGTGATAAATAGTTTTTCTACCAGCTTCATCTTTAGTTGAATTGTATTTTTCATATAATTTTTCGATGATATCTAATTGTGGTTTTTCTTTCTCCCAATCTTTAGAGCCATATTTGTCAGTCCCTTTAAATAACATATGCTCTAAGTAGTGTGCTAATCCTGTATGATCGGCTGGGTCGTTTTTACTGCCCGCTTTGGTTGCAATAAGCGTTTGTAAACGAGGTTCATCTCTATTGACTGTTAAGATAACCGTTAATCCATTTTTTAATGTGTAATATCTAGCTTGCATCGGGTCGTTTGCCACATACTTATAAGTGTAACCATTAGCGCTCGCTTCTTTCCATTCGTATTTATTTTGTGCAATAGCTATAAAGCATATAAAACTTAGAATACTAATACTTAGAATTTTCTTAAACATTTTGTCTTAAATTTTAGTTTGATGAATTTCTTTTATAATGATTTCGTTTTTGTCGATATACAAAAACTGTAGTGTAATCAATTGATTGTTGGTACTTAGGGTAATGGTATTGTCATCGTTCCATTTCCATTGTCCTTTCATGGAGTTGAAAGGATTGTTTTCTACTATAAATTTTTTATTTCGTTCAAATAGATTATCGTTGGATAATTTTAAGGAATAATCGAAACTATAATCATTTGTTTTTCTTTCAAGCAATGCCGTTTGTTGGTCGCTTCCAATAATAGTAGCATACCACATACCCCCTAGCATATGATTCAAACTGTCTTTATGAAATTGATGAATAGAATGTACATTCGAATCACGAATTAAACTATCCATTTTATACCACTTGATATTACTCAAATAACTATTGTTTAGATAATTTTTCCAAGTACCATCTTTTTTTCCATTGAAATAATTGCCTGTTAATTTATTATGGTCTATATCATGATACTCCCAAGCTCCAACCTTCACTAGGGAATAATAACAGGTAATATGTTTTTCTATTTCCTTTAAGGTAATAGGTGACAAAATTATTTGTGAATCTTTTTTGCAATACAACACATTTTGAATTAGTTTCCCTTTTGCAATAATATTTCCCTGTTGGTCATACTCTTCATATATATAAAAATCATCTTTTTTAATAAAAGTGGCATGTAATATATTGCTATGATTGTAGAAAGTATGAAAGCCTATTTCTTTTCCATTATAACTAATCGGTTTTTGTATAGAAATATCATTATTGACATATATACTCGAGTCGTTTAATAATAAAACACTTTTATATTGAGACTTGATGAGTCCTTGTGAAAAACAAACAAAGCCAATAAAAATGAGTGTAAAAAGACTTATTGTATTTTTCATGCTTCTAGTTCAGATTGATGATATTGAATCAGTCCTTCAATAGGTTTTTGAATAATATTACCTAATTGGGCATTGTTTTTACTAGAAACGCTTGCTAGATTGTCTTTGAAGTAGAAGGCAATTGAACCGATAAAATGTACTGGATATTTTGAATAATGATCGAATCGACAAATATGTTTTTTATAAAACTCATCAAAGCCACTATTAATCAAGTTTTGTACATATTCATTGGAAGCGAAATGCGAAAGCAATTTAGAAAAAGAGGCTAAATATACATTTGCATTTGGTTCGCGATATACATTATTCATAATAATATCGCGTGTTACAGCCATGTCTTGTTCTATGTACTGGCGCATATCAGCAGGAATCATTTTAATTAAATAATCACCGCAGATTCGTTTGCCAAAATATGCACCACTCGCTTCATCGCTTAAAATAAAGCCATTCCCACCTATTTGGTCGATGATTTTAGTTCCATCAAACAAACAAGAGTTAGAGCCCGTTCCAATAATATTAACGATAGATGTTTCGTCGGCACGTGCCACAGAATAGGCTGCCCCATCTAAATCGTGTCGTACTTCTATAAGTTGTGCATTTGTAAAAAAAGCTTGTAAGGCCGTTTTCACTCTGCTGATACGTTCGGCACTCGAACAGCTAGTACCATAAAAGAATATTTTTTTTACAAGAGAGTTATGTTTTACTAAATCGGCATTCGATTGTAATATGCTATTGATTTTATTGATATCGTGAAACAGAGGGTTGATTCCTATGGTTTCAGTATATGTTTTGTTATTTTTATCTAGTAGTACCCAATCCGCTTTTGTTGAACCACTTTCACAAATTACCAGCATGCAGTATATTTTTTTTCGAACTATAAAACTATGAATATTTTCGCAAAAACTATAGTATCTTTGTAGAACGTTTAGCCCACGTGGTGAAATTGGTAGACACGCCATCTTGAGGGGGTGGAGCCGGCAACGGTGTGCAGGTTCGAATCTTGTCGTGGGCACTTATCCATCTAGTTATTCAATGGTTGGTGTTTTCACGCCACGGCGTGACAACACCAACCACGAGGTAAATAAAATCTATTATCTACTGAGAATATTAATTCTACTATTTCGACACGAGTGAAACACTCGAGCCAACTAGTAAAATAAAATCTATTATCTACTGAGAATATTAATCCTACTATATCGACACGAGTGAAACACTCGCGCCAACTAGGGGGTAGAATACATAAAAGTGGTTGGTGAAAAATACAACACCAACCACGGGGTAAACTACTTGATAAGTATCTCTACTACTTGATTTGATCTAGTATTTTATTAAACGAAGTATTCGATTTTATCTCCTCAAATGCCACTTCGTTTTTCATCTTATCCTTATCGCTATAACCCAAATCTACAGCCTCTTGTAATGATTTCAAGGCCTCATTTGTTTGATTTATTTTGGCAAAATAAATGGCACTTAAATAAGCAACATCCGGATTTTCCATCCAATGGTTGGTGTTGTATTTTTCACCAACCATAAGTACTAAATATCAGCAAAATGAGTTATGAAATCATATGTTATATCTTCCTTTAAATAATAGGAAGCCGAACTCCAAACATAGTCTTCAGGATTTTCAACTAGATCCCATTTTGACTGAAGCGGATTATTATGAACATAGTCAATCTTTTGTTCTAAAATTAAAGTATTATCAACTTTAATCCATTTTGGTCTTCTTTCCCATATATGCAGTATTCGATCATTTTGTGATGAAA
>CANHVE010000055.1 GCA_947464015.1 Saprospirales bacterium
ATCATTGGCGACGAAAGAGCCAAATATTTATTAGATCACCAATCAAAAACGATTTCTAAAGATCAATTACATTTACCTGGTCCTGATTTTACTGACCGTATTTGGTTACAATCTAATCGTTCACCTCAAGTATTAAGAAGTTTACAACAATTATATGGTACTGGTCGTTTGGCTAATACTGGTTATGTTTCTATATTACCTGTTGATCAAGGTATTGAGCATAGTGCTGGTGCTTCATTTGCACCAAATCCAATGTATTTCGACCCTGAAAATATCGTAAAATTAGCTATTGAAGGCGGTTGTAATGGGGTAGCATCTACTTATGGTGTTTTAGGTGCTTGCGCAAGAAAATATGCTCATAAAATTCCATTTATCGTAAAAATCAATCATAACGAATTTATTTCTTATCCAAATGATTTCAAACAAATCATGTTTGGTACTGTTAAAGATGCATGGAATATGGGTGCTGTAGCAGTGGGTGCAACTATCTATTTCGGTTCTGAAGATAGCAGAAGACAAATCGTTGAAGTAGCTGAAGCTTTTGAATATGCACACGAATTAGGTATGGCTACTATTTTATGGTGCTATTTACGTAACAACTCCTTTAAAGTAGATGGTGTTGATTACCACGCAGCAGCTGATTTAACTGGTCAAGCAAACCATATTGGAACAACTATTCAAGCAGATATTATCAAACAAAAATTACCTACTAATAATGGTGGTTATTTAGCTACTAAACATGGTAAAACACATCCAAAAGTATATAGCGAATTAACTACTGATCACCCTATCGATTTATGTAGATACCAAGTAGCTAATTGCTATATGGGAAGAAATGGTTTAATCAACAGTGGTGGCGAAAGTAAAGGTCAAACCGATTTAGCTGAAGCAGTTGAAACAGCTATCATCAACAAACGTGCAGGTGGTACTGGTTTAATTTCTGGTAGAAAAGCATTCCAAAAAGATATGAATACAGGTATTGAATTATTAAATAGCATTCAAGATGTTTATTTAGATAGTTCAATTACTATTGCATAATACATACACTTAATCTAAAAGCTAAATATTTAAGTTTTAAATATTTAGCTTTTTTTATGTGACTGTGTATAAGAAAAAGGATTGAATTTATTTTATATCTTTATATTTAACTAAGTAAATGTTATAGCTAATAACAACAGTTTTCATTTATCATTAATCATTCAAAATTAATCATTCAGATATATGGCTTGGTGGAAAAGAAATAAACAAGGGATTACAACTGAAACGAGTGAAAAGAAAGAAGTACCTGATGGACTTTGGTATAAATGCCCTTCTTGCAAAAAGAATATGACTCAAGAAGCATTGAAAGACAATTATTATGTTTGTCCAGAATGCAACTATCACGAACGTATCAGCTCTTTACAATATTTTGAAATCCTATTTGATGAGAATCGTTATAAAAGACTTTTTAAAGAAATAGAACCTTATGATTATCTCAACTTTTTTGATGAGAAATCTTATGCAGATAAATTAAAAGCAGCACAGAAAAAAACAGGCTTAACTGATGCGATGACGGTTGCTGAAGGAAAATGCAACGGCATTCCATTAGTGATTGCTTCAATGGATTTTAATTTTATTGGGGGAAGTATGGGGAGTGTTGTAGGCGAAAAAATTGCTCGTGCCGTAGATGAATGTATCGCTAAAAAAGCAGGCTTAATGATTATCTCTAAAAGTGGTGGAGCACGAATGATGGAAAGTGCTTTTTCATTGATGCAAATGGTAAAATCTTCCGCTAAATTAACTCAATTAGCAGACGCTAAGTTGCCTTATATCTCTTTCTTAACTGACCCTACAACAGGTGGTGTAACTGCCTCATATGCGATGTTAGGCGATGTAAATATCTCTGAACCTGGTGCTTTGATAGGCTTTGCTGGTCCACGTGTAGTAAAAGAAACCATTCGTAAAGAATTACCTGAAGGCTTTCAAAAAGCTGAATCGGTATTAGAAAATGGATTTTTAGATTTAATTATAGAACGAAAAGATTTAAAAGAAAAAGTAGCTATTCTTCTTAAATCGATGATGCCAGAATAAGTACATATAGTTTTGAATTATCAAGAAACGGTTTCTTATCTTTTCACCATGCTACCTATGTTTCAAAGGGTAGGCGACGTTGCATATAAAAAAGATTTACATAATACATTAGCTTTACTAGAGGCTATTGGTAATCCACATCATCGTTTACAATGTATTCATGTAGCGGGCACCAATGGTAAGGGCTCTGTATCACACATGATTGCTTCTACTTTACAAGAAGCTGGTTATGCTTGTGGCTTATATATTTCGCCACATTATAAAGACTATAGAGAGCGTATTAAAATCAATGGTAACTATATTACGGAAGAATATGTAGTTTCATTTGTCGAAAAAATAAAACCTGCCATCGAAGAAATTCAACCTAGTTTTTTTGAATTGACCGTGGCTATGGCATTCGATTATTTTGCTTTTAAGCAAGTAGATTATGCAGTGATAGAGACAGGTTTAGGTGGACGATTAGATTCTACCAATGTGATTGAACCTTTACTATCGGTCATTACCAATATCAGTTATGATCATATGCATATGTTGGGAAATACCTTACCCGAAATTGCAGGTGAAAAAGCAGGTATCATCAAAAAAAATATTCCAGTAGTGATAGGCGAAACACAAGAAGAAGTGAAAGAAGTTTTTCATCAAAAAGCGATAGAAAAAAATAGTACTATTTATTTTGCCGATATGGAAGTTGAAATCGTTCACTATCAGAAAACGGATATTGCTACTGCTCAATTTGATATCCAATTTAAAGATGATTGTATTGAAAATATCCAAATAGATTATGCTACACGCTATCAACAAAAGAATATTGTTACAGCTGCATGTGCTTTGAAAAAATTACAAGAGATAGGAATTGCCATTAGCCATGAACATATTCGTTTAGGCTTGAGTCATCTTCGAAAAAATACGGCGTTTATTGGTCGATGGAATGTGATACAACAACAACCACTTATTATTCTTGATAGCGCACACAACGAAGCGGGCATAAGAGAATTGGTAAATCAATTACAAGAGTTTAAGTATCAAACTTTACATTGGGTTTATGGAACAGTCAGCGATAAAGACGTAAACAAAGTGTTAGCACTTTTGCCTAAAGAGCATACACACTATTACTTATGTAAGCCTGATATTCCTAGAGGAATGGAGATTAATGTTTTAGCCGAATATTTTACTAAGCATACTAGTGAAGCATCTAGCTATAGCAGCGTGCAACAAGCTTATGAGGCGGCAAAAATACGAGCGAATAAAGATGATATCATTGTAGTATCTGGAAGTATTTTTATAGTAGCTGAAATTATTTAGTTCCTGTTCTATATTTTTTTATATAACTTGTGAAGCCCTAATACAAATTTTTAAACGATGAAATTAACCGATTTTGAAATCAATCCAATTAAAATTAGCATCCTACTACTGGGCTTATTTATTGCATATTATCTGGGTGATTTTGCGAATAGCATTTTAGCATCTATTGTTATTTATGTATTGTGTAGACCTTTATTAATTTATTTTATTCATAAGAAAAAATACAAACCTACTCTTGCTAGTCTATTAATATTACTCATTACGGTAGTGGTATTTTTAATTCCATTAACTTTAATTGCCGTTTTATTAGGAAGTAAAATCAATTATTTGATAAATAATTATGCTATTTTTTTACAAACCATCAATGAGCAATTACATACCTTTTTAACACAATACAAAATTGATTTAAACACCAATGAAATGTTGCAAAAAACGGCCAGTTTTATCAGCACATTTGTTCCGGATATATTAAATGCAACTGCTGCTACAGTCACACAAATAGTTATTATTTACTTTACCCTTTACTTTATGTTTAAAGAAAATATTCGTTTTGAAAAATGGATATTATCATTCTCCCCTTTTAACAAAGACAATACTTTTATTTTACTCAAAGAATTAAAAGATAATATTTATAGCAATAGTATTGGAATACCTGTTATTGGGGTTATTCAAGCCATAGTGGCTTTAATTGGTTATTTAATCTTTGGAGTAGATGAACCATTTTTATGGGCTATACTTACCGGTTTATTTTCGGTGATTCCTATTGTAGGAACGACGATTATTTGGTTGCCCTTATCCTTATATTTAATCATATCTGGAGATCCTATTCAGGGTTCAGGTTTGCTTATATATAGTGTGGCTATCATTACCAATATAGATAATGTGGCTCGTTTATTAATATTAAAAAAATATGGCGATGTGCATCCATTAATCACCGTATTTGGTGTTATACTAGGCTTACGCGTTTTCGGATTTTTAGGAATAATATTAGGACCTTTAGTGCTTTCTTATTTGTTCTTGATGATTAAAATGTATCAAGTAGATCAATTTCCTGCTATTGATGAAGCGAGTATTATAGAACAAACAAATCAAGAAAAGCAGAGCGATTAATTCATGTATTTTTTGATTTGCAGTAATAGTGCATCAATTGGAATATTTTTCTGTAAATGTTCTATCATTACATTTATTAAATCATTGGTCAAATCGGGATGCACACCAAATTTGAGTGCTATTTGATGAATAATTTCTTTTTCAGGATCTGCAATTTCAGCATCTATACGCATTAAAAAAAGTAATTGATACAAGATGGTCATTCGTTCTTGTTCACTTTCAGGTATCTCTATCTTGAAATGTTTGAAACTGCTTTGCAATTGATTTAATTCGTCTGCGCTAATTCCTAATTGTGTTGCAATATCTAATATAAATTTTTGTTCATTGATAGTAGATTTAGCATCTGCATTGGTTAAGGCTAATAAAAGTAATAAAGTATTGTTACTGCTTGACATATTAATTGCGTTTAGGTCTATTTTCAAAATGCACTTCAACGATCTTACCTGTTGGAGCTAAATACGTTTTAATCAACTTTACTAATTGTTCTTCACTTTGTTTGATAAAAGTTTGATTGCTCTCTAAAGATTGTCTGCTACTCACATATAATTTTTTAGATGCATTTAGATAATCTTCGTCATTCTGAAATACCATTAATCCTCTACAACTTGTTGCATCTGATTGGTCTAATACTAATTCATAACTCAACAATTGCACTAAAGGTAAAGTAACAAATATGGTTTTTGACTTTTCATCTTCACGAATACCTACCTCTTGACTATTCATAGAAACCCCATATTTAGCGATATAAGGAATTTCTATTTTAATCATTTTTTCAAAAAAAGTTTTTTCAAAAATATCTACTACACTTTTATCACTTGAATTCGTTTTCTCTTCTGATTTTGCAATTCCATGCACTTCCAATGAACCAAATTCTGCAATATTTTTAATAGTAGTATAATTATGTATAAATTTTTGTTCGGTATTATTTTTTGAATGGGTATAGCCAAAATAATAACCTAATATAGTAAGACCTATGGTTATAATTAGAGATAAAACAACAATTACTTTTGATTTAGTTTCCATGACGTACATTTATATGAAGATGAATTTATTTTTTTAATTTCAATTGTTTTTTACCGTAATCGATAATAGCTTGTTTTTCCACTAAAATATCGCTCCCTAAAATCCCTTGAATGGGTTTACATTTAACCATTTTATAAGTTTTGTTTACATGTGCTAAATCTAAAACGGTAATCATATAATCTTTTAACTTACTAGAACCAATAGCTATAGATTTAGCTGTCATTATATTACTCGATTGCACTGTAGCATGTAAGCTACTGGTTGGATTATTGGAGCTTTCGAGTTTACTCGTTTTTAATTTCGACTCTACAAATTCTTTATCTAATACAGTTTTGGATGCGCCTGTATCTAATAACATACGTACTTTTTTATGATTTACTAGTACATGTAGAAATACGTGAAAGGATTCTGCTTGCAATTCAACTATTTCTAATTTAACTTCTTTTTTATGAATTAATTTCCTTTTTGGTGTAGTAGGCATATGATAAATTGTTTTATATATCAAAGGTAATCATTAATAAATAGTTCCCTAAGTCCGGCTGAAATTTCTGCTGGATAAAAACTTGCTGGATACTTAAATTTCAAATGATAGGCTTTGGCTATAACTTCCACAAATGAATCATAAAATGCAGTTTCAACCAATGCGATCGCACATCCTCCAAAACCAGCGCCAGTCATACGAGCACCAACACAATGTGGATGTGCCTGTGCTTTAAAAACTAACTCATTTAATTCGGCACAGGATACTTCATAATCATGTCGTAACGAATGATGTGATTGATTTAAGATTTCTCCTGCACTAATTAAATTATTTTTTTCTAAAGCAACACACATTTGAAGTACACGAGCAGATTCGCTTACCACATGTTTGGCTCTTTTATATAAAAGAGGATCAGAAATTAATTCTAATTGTTCTTCACTTGCTTCACATAGATTTTTAATATCGCATTTTGTTTGAATTAATTGTAATGCCTTTTCACATTGACTGCGTCTTTCATTGAATGCTGAATGAATTAGGGAGCGTGGTTTATTGGTATTCATGATAACCAATGTATAGGCACCTAGTGTAAATGGAATATGTTTGAATGTCAAACTAGAACAATTTAATAAAAGTGCTTTATCTTTTTGCGTTAATGCAATTGCCGCTTGATCCATGATACCACATTGTACACCAATAAACTTATTTTCAACTTGCTGACAATCGACTGCTAAAGTCAATAAATCTAAAGGAGTACTCCTGCCCTGCATTTGCCACATCGTATAGGCTAATGCCAATTCCAGTGCCGCACTAGATGATAGACCAGATGCTGTAGGTAAATCACTATAAATAAGCATATCTAGAGCAGACATACAATTATATTTTTCTTTCAGCATTTGAAATATTCCTTTTGGATAATTAAGCCAATCATCATTTTCATCATATTGCAACGAATCCTGAATATTCCATATTTTTTGTAATGGAGAAAACAATGATTGAATATGTATCTGTTCATCGTGACGTTTTCTAGCCATTATATAAACTCCTTGAGTAATCCCTGCAGGCATTACCAATCCGCCATTATAATCGATATGTTCGCCAATTATATTCACTCTACCTGGTGCAAAAAACACACGCATCGATTCTTCATTAGCAGGAAAATACTTTTCAAATAATTGTTGAAATTCCGAGTAGGTTTTCATAACATTAAACTTTGACTAAGCTATTTCGTAAAGATGCGGCACACTGATCTACATCCAAAGGATTGGCTGCAGCCCCAGCACCCATCTCACTTCCAGCATACCATTTAATTTTTGATGCCTCACGTAATGGCGTATAAAATTGAATATGAAATCTATAATAATCCCTTGCATCATCAAATTCGATGGCATTCACCGGACATTGATGTAAACTCATCATATATGGAAAAGGTTTATTGAATAAGGCATCAAATGCTTTGGTAACCTGTTGTAAAATTGATGCTAGTAAAGCATTATCAGTATCATTCAATTCATTGATATGACTGTATTTTTTCTTATTACAGATATATACTCCATAAGGATAATCGATGAAATAAGGAATAAAAGCTACAAAGGAATCGTTTTCAGCAATCACTCTTTTTTGATATTGAATTTCTTCTGCAATCATATCATCAAACAACACTGCATTTTGTTCTTCAAAATATATTTTTGAATTGATTAACTCTGTTTCTATTTTAGTTGGAATCCAACTATGAGCATATAATTGTCCATGCGGATGATGAATAGTAACACCTACTTCTTCTCCTTTATTTTCAAAAATATGAACATACTTTATTTTTTCATCTTTACTCCATTCAATATTTCTTGCTTGCCATAATTGAATCAATTTGATAATATGTTGATGTGTTAGCGTACTGAGATGTTGGTTATGCTCTTTACTATATAGTAACACTTCACAAGCACCATAAGCTTTTTCATTCATATACACGTTACTCTCTATACGATGGATAGGGTCAGGGCTTTGAGACAATACAGGATAATCATTTGGATAAGCGAGCACTTCAAAATCTGCTGGAACCAAACCAGCGCTAGGACAAAAGGGACACCAATCTTTTGGCAAATGGGGTCTATCTTGTCTGTTGGGAGCATGCATTACCCAAGTGTCGAGCAATGGATTATACCTTAATTCGGCCATATATTTTTTATTTATTAAATTTATGCTTAAATATAAATAGATTTCAAAATGAAAAACAGATTATTTATACTAATAACTGTATTAGTTGCCATTGGTTTTCAATCTTGCAAAAAATGTTATACCTGCACTCCTATCTGTAATAGATGTGTATATGGAAGCACACATGAGGATATTTGTAGAAGTGGATTTGATAGCTTTGATGATTATACCAGTTATTTAAATACCTATAAAAATTCAGGATATACTTGTAGTGAAATTGATTCTACGACCTCACGTGAAGAAATTTGTGGCAATAGCACTTCTGTGGCGGCTGCCAATGCTGCTACTAAAGCAAGTAATGGCTTCCGTTGTACGATTAATCAATAATATAAAAGTAGATAGTATTGAGGATATAGAAATTCAAAAAACTATTTATTAAAAACTTCTACCCGCTAATAAAAACATGATAGCCATTCTTACGGCTACACCATTTTCTACTTGATCGAGAATGATAGATTGTTTACTGTCGGCCACATCGCTATTGATCTCTACGCCTCTATTAATTGGACCTGGATGCATGATCACGATTTCTTTTTTCAAGGAATCTAATAGTGCTCTATTAATTCCATAATAAAGTGAATATTCACGTAGGGTTGGAAAATATTTAATGTCTTGTCGCTCGAGCTGTATACGAAGTACATTGGCTACATCGCACCATTGTAAAGCTTCTTTGATATTATAGGTGGTTTTCACCCCAAGGCTTTCCATATGTTTAGGGATAAGTGTTGGAGGACCAGCTAGCATTACATTAGCCCCTAATTTTTGTAGGCAAAATATATTCGATAAAGCGACACGCGAGTGACGAATATCGCCACAAATAGCCACATTCAAACCTTTCAACTCGCCCATTTTTTCTTTGATCGAATAGGCATCTAATAAAGCTTGTGTGGGATGTTCGTGTGTGCCATCCCCTGCATTGATAATATTAGCTTGAATTTTATCGGCCAAAAACATAGGTGCACCTACACTGCTATGGCGCATCACAATCATATCCACTTTCATGGCTAAGATATTATTCACGGTATCTAAAAGTGTTTCCCCTTTTTTTACCGATGAAGCAGAGGCAGAAAAATTGATGGTATCGGCTGAAAGTCTTTTTTGAGCTAATTCAAAAGAGATACGAGTACGTGTAGAATTTTCAAAAAATAAATTTGCGATAGTCACATCCCGTAAAGAAGGCACTTTTTTAATCGGACGATTAATGACTTCTTTAAATTCTTTAGCCGTTTGTAATATTAAATGAATATCCTCTGTATTGATATATTTGATTCCTAAGAGATGTTTGGTACTTAAAGCACTCATTTAATATTGTTTTTATAAGGGTTTATCTGTATGAGCAATTAATTCTACTTTATCTTCTTCATGTGTTTCTTGCCAGTATACTTTTACTTTTTCAGAGTTGATACTATCAATGGTTTTGCCTACATATTTTGCTTGAATGGGCACATGACGTTGAAGACGTCTATCAATCAAAACAACTAATTCCACATCATTCGGTCGACCAAAATCCATTAATGCATCGAGTGCACTACGAATCGTTCGACCGGTATATAAAACATCATCAACTAGAATTACATTTTTATTTTCAAGGCTGAAGGTAATATCTGTAACGCTTGGTGAGAAAGCTTTATCGGCTCTTCGAAAATCATCTCTATAAAAAGTAATATCTAATTTTCCGTAAGGAATAGTATAATTTGGAAATAAATGTTGTAGACGTTTTACAAGCCTATCTGCAAAAAGCACCCCACGTGGTTGTACCCCTATAATACATGCGTCTTTAAAGTCTTTATGGGTTTCTACAATTTGATAGCAAAGACGGTCAATAGTGAGTTGAAGTTTTTTCGAATCTAATATCACTCTGCTTTGCATAAGACAAAGATAAGAATTTTGTATAAAAGTGCTTAATATTTTGAGAGCAACTTATTTGATTTCGCAATGAAATAAAGTTTGACCTTCAAGTTTCCCTTCGTAAACATCACCAATAGCAATTTTACCGACCCCTGCTGGAGTACCTGTATAAATCAAATCACCTGTATTTAGAGTAAAATAAGTAGAAATAAAATGAATGAGATAATCAAATGAGAAGAGTACATCGCTCGAATTACCTGCTTGTACAATTTCATTGTTTTTAGTCATCTCGAAAGAGATAGCCTGTATATTGGCAATATTTTTTTTATCGATAAAGGAACCTAGTACGGCGCTATTATCAAAGGCTTTAGCTAATTCCCAAGGTAGACCTTTTTCTTTCAATTGACTTTGTAAATCACGTGCCGTGAAATCAATACCTAAGCCAATTTCTTGGTAATAATCAGGAGCAAATTTTTCGGCAATATGTTTACCATTTTTACAAATTTTCAAAACTAATTCACATTCGTATTCTATCCCTTTAGAAAATTCAGGATAATAAAAAGGATTATTATCTTTCAATAAAGCTGTTGCAGGCTTCATAAAAATAACTGGCGCTTCGGGTACCGCATTTCCTAATTCTTTTGCATGTAAAGCGTAATTTCTACCGACACAAAATATTTTCATCAATAAATTAATTTAAAGGTCAAAGATAGAATAATTAGCAGATTAGCAAATTAGCAAATGGAAAATAAAACAGAATTAATAATTAAGAATTAATAATTAAGTCACGCCAAGGCGTGAACGAATTACGAATTACGAATTCTTTGAACTTTGAACTCTGAACTTTAAACTTTAATCTACATCAAAGGTCGAACTTCAATAATATCCCCAGCATCGAAAGTGGGGCATTGTTTAGCGACTGAAATAGCTTCTTGCATATCTGCTACTTCAAGTATATATAAGCCTCCAAGACCTTCTTCTAAATCACGCAGGGGTGATTCCATCAGTTGATCATTCTTTTTTTCCACTAACATTCCTTGAGGAGCGATGCCATAACCATCTATAAATTTACCTTGGCTAACAAGGGTTCGAGCCCAATTGCTATGCGCGCTTATCAATGCAGCCAGTTGATCATCAGGAATCGGATATTTACGTAAATCTTCACGAATAAAAAGGATAAATTTTGGCATAACTTGAATTAGTTTATTTGGATAAAAATAGGAAAAATTCAATTAAAATAATTTATCAAAATTATTTGTCCACGATATCCTAAAAATGTTGAAAAGTAATCGCTTAAAATTCCTATAAAACCCAAATAAATAGGGAGCTTTTAAGTATATTTGCCTACTCAAAAATCGAAGTAAATAAAAAGCTTTTTGGATACGTAATTTTAATAGTTAAATACAAAAAAGAAATGACTGAGGCAGAACAAGAATTGATTAACAAAGCATCGGCGTCGTATGGTGCAGATAACATACAAGTATTAGAAGGATTAGAGGCCGTTCGTAAAAGACCAGCCATGTATATTGGTGATATAGGATTTAAAGGCTTACATCACTTGGTATATGAAGTAGTAGATAACTCTATAGATGAGGCATTAGCTGGACATTGTAAAAACATATTTGTTACTATAAATGAAGATAATTCCATCACTGTTCAAGATGATGGAAGGGGTATTCCAACTGCTATGCACACGAAAGAAAAACGTTCGGCATTAGAAGTTGTAATGACGGTATTACATGCTGGTGGTAAGTTTGATAAAGATACTTATAAAGTATCTGGAGGTTTGCATGGGGTGGGTGTAAGTTGTGTGAATGCATTATCTTCTCATTTAAAAGTAGAAGTAGAACGTGAAGGAAAATTATTCATCCAAGAATATAATATTGGGAAACCATTATATCCAGTTAAAGAAGTTGGACCGTCTGATAGAACGGGTACAAGAGTAACCTTTAAACCGGATTTAAGTATTTTTACTGTTGGGGAATACAATTACGAAACATTATCTTCTCGTATGCGTGAACTTTCTTTCCTAAATAGAGGAATTAGTATCACAATGAAAGACATGCGAAATAAAGATGATCAAGGTGCACCTATTCAAGAAACTTTTCATTCGCAAGGAGGCTTAATCGAATTTGTAAAATTTGTTGATAGCACTCGTGAAGCCTTAATTCCAGAACCAATTTATATTGAAGGGACACGTGAAAATGTGGTTGTTGAATTAGCTGTACAATACAATACTTCATTCAGTGAAAATGTACATTCCTACGTAAACAATATCAATACGATAGAAGGAGGTACGCACGTAGCAGGATTTAGAAGAGCTTTAACCAGAGTATTTAAAGCGTATGCAGATAAAAATAAAATGTTTGAGAAAATCAAATTTGAAATATCTGGTGAAGATTTTAGAGAAGGTTTAAGTGCGGTTATATCTGTAAAAGTTCCTGAACCTCAATTTGAAGGTCAAACTAAAACTAAATTAGGAAATAGCGAAGTTGCAGGGGTGGTAGAAAGTGCTGTTGGTGAAGCGTTGAATATCTACTTAGAAGAAAATCCTAAACAGGCTCGAATAGTTATAGATAAAGTTATTTTGGCTGCTACAGCTCGACATGCAGCACGTAAGGCTAGGGAGTTAGTGCAACGTAAAAACGTATTAACAGGCTCAGGATTACCTGGTAAATTAGCCGATTGTTCAGAAAAAGATCCAGCCATGTGTGAAATCTATTTAGTAGAGGGTGATTCGGCAGGTGGTACCGCTAAACAAGGTAGAAATAGAGCATTTCAAGCTATCTTGCCTTTGAGAGGTAAAATCTTAAACGTAGAAAAAGCAATGGAGCATAAAATCTACGAAAATGAAGAGATAAAAAATATGTTTACTGCATTAGGCGTATCGATAGGTATTATCGATGATAATAAAGCATTAAATATAGAAAAATTAAGATACCACAAAATTATAGTAATGTGTGATGCCGATGTCGATGGTAGTCACATTACAACATTAATCTTAACCTTCTTCTTCCGTTATATGAAGAAATTAGTTGAAATGGGTTATATCTATATTGCATCTCCTCCTTTATACTTAGTAAAAAAAGGAAAAGATTCTGAATATTGTTGGAATGATGTACAAAGAGATTCTGCTATTGAACGTATGGCTAAAGGCGGAAACAAAGACAGTGTACACGTACAACGTTATAAAGGTCTAGGTGAGATGAACGCTGAACAATTATGGGAAACAACTATGAATCCTGAAACTCGTACTTTACGTAGAGTAGATATAGAAAGTGCTGCAGAAGCAGATTACGTATTCTCGATGTTAATGGGTGACGAAGTTCCACCTCGTAGAGAATTCATTGAAAAACACGCTAAATATGCTAGAATTGACGCTTAATAGTCTGTTTTAGTAAAATCTATATGCTTACCTCGTGTACCAGCATATCTTTTAAAAAATCCTTCACGCTTATTTAATGGAATAAAATCCTTAACAAAAGCCTCTGAAGGATTTATTTTTGGGATAGTTAAATTTCTATTATTTGTAGGATCTAAATCTAAAAATATTATAGGTAAAGCAGGCATACCATTCAATCTTTTAAGCAAAAATCTTTTAAGCATCTTTGTTTGAAAAGGATCAGTAGCTAAGGCAATTTTTGTAAAGCCTAGTTTTTTAGCCAATAAATAACTATACCAAACATTTTCTGTGCTGTGCTCCGCTTTAGTTTCCGCAAAAGTATGTTCATTAGGAATACCCATTTCATCGGCAATAGTTTTCATTGCAATTCCTTCAAGATAAGGCGTACTTACAGCTGCTCCCGAATAAATAATATTTTTAGTAGTCCCTTCATCATATAATTTTTTTGACCAGAGCATACGTGCAGATAAAATTATATTCAATGAATTACTATCATCGTAAGGTAAACCAGGTACGATCACTACATCATAGGGTGCATTCAATTTAGCGGCTGCAAACGTTTTTTGAGCAAACTTGGTTGAGGTGCACGCATTTAATAAAATAAGAGATATCAATAAGCTAAGTATTAAAGTTGTATATTTCATTAGATAGTAAATATACATACAATAAAAGTTATGTTGGTAATCTGTTTTTTAGTAGTAGCGATAGAAAGTAGTTTTACAACATGAATTTAGCGGATACATATAGACAAAAAGGACTGCGTAAAAAACTGATACAAAGCCTACGAGAAAAAGGGAAATTTAATGAGCAAGTGTTGCAAGCTATGGAGCGTATTCCACGACATTTATTTTTACCTAATAGTAGTGCATTCGATACGCTTATGTATGAAGATAGAGCCTTTCGTATTGCCGGTGGACAAACGATATCACATCCCTCTACGGTGGCTTGCCAAACAACCTTATTAGAAATTCAAGCGAATGATAAAATATTAGAAATTGGTACTGGTTCTGGATATCAAGCAGCTGTATTAAGCGAAATGGGCGCACGAGTATATAGCATAGAACGTCAGAAAGTACTGTTTGATACAACTCCAGGCTTATTAAAACAATTGGGTTATACCAAAATAAAAACCTTTTTTGGGGATGGATTTGCTGGAGTAGCTGCATTTGCACCCTACGATAAAATACTGATCACTTGTGCTAGTCCTGAAATTCCAGAATCATTGGTTAAACAACTAAAAATTGGAGGCTATTTTGTTTTACCACTCACCAATGAAGATGATAATCAAACAATGATTCGTATCATAAAAAAATCTGAAACGGAACTGATTAAAGAGGAATTCGGTACATTCTCCTTTGTACCTATGTTGAAGGGTAAATCATACTAAAATCAACAACTTATATATAATGAAAAGTCCGTTCATGAAATGAACGGACTTTAAAACA
>CANHVE010000056.1 GCA_947464015.1 Saprospirales bacterium
AAATGTACATAAAATGTACAATAAACAAAAATTTGTGGATATTTTTTGTTAAAAAATCAAAAAGATATTGATTTTTTATAATTTATATGTCATAATCCAATTCAACAATTGCTGTTTTTGGATGACTTTGGCAGGTAAGTACATAACCATCGTTAATTTCAGCATCTGTTAATGATTCTCGATCATCCATATGCACTTTACCAGTAATGATTTTAGCACGGCAAGTACAACAAGCAGCTACCATACAAGAAAAAGGAGGGTCGTATCCAGCATCCAATGCAGCTTCTAGAATAGTTTGTTTGATATCCATATCGAATATAGCAGTATTGCCATCATATTTGATAGTTACTTTCGATTTACCACTGGTAATTTCAGGCATATCACCGCTACCAGCTTCACTTGGTTTGATATCAGAAGCAATTGTTTTGGCAGTAAAATATTCGATATGTACTTTATCACTAGGTATTTGAAGTGAGTTAAAAGCTGCTTTTGCTTCATTCATCATAATTTCAGGTCCACATACAAAAAATTCTGCCTGATTAAAATCCGAATGAGCGTATTTCTGAAGTAAAGAGATGTTCATATCTTTCGACATGATACCTGTTTCAGATGGGAAATCATTTGTTGCATCACTTAGTATATGAACTACTTTTACCTTTGAAGCATTTGTAGTTGCGATTTGACTAAGTTCATCTTTAAAAATAATACTCTCTACATTTTTATTTCCATAAAATAAAGTTAGTGTACTATTTGGTTCTTTTTCTAAAACTGCTTTAATGATTGATACCATTGGTGTAATTCCTGAACCACCACCAAATAAGTAATATTGTTTATGATTAGCAGAATCTAATTCAGTATAGAAACGACCATTCGGTTCCATGACTTCAATTTTATCTCCAACTTTTAAAATATCATTTATATAACTAGAAGCTTTACCTTGATTTACTTTTTTTACACCTATACTGAAACTACCAATCTGAAAAGGAGAAGAGCATATAGAGTAAGATCTAGTAATTTGTTCCCCTTGAATATTTAATTTCAACGTCACATATTGACCTTGAATAAATTTAAAAAATGATTGAATTTCTCGAGGTACTTCAAATGTTACAGAGACAGCATCTACTGTTTCTCTTTTAATATTTTGTACGGTTAATAAATGATATTTAGACATAAATGTATTGGGTGTAATTAATAATTAGCAAAAATGGTCGTATACTTTTTTAAGGTGTGCTGCAATAGTTTGAGCATTATTACCTTCTATCATATGCCGTTCTATAAAATGAACTAACTTACCATTTTTAAAAAGTGCTATACTTGGGCTAGAAGGTGGATAGGGTAATGTATATTCTCTTGCTTTAGCAACGGCATCACCATCCACTCCTGCAAAAACGGTAAATAATTTAGTGGGTAATTTTTCATTATCGAGAGATAATTTGATTCCTGGACGAGCAGCTCCTGCTGCACAGCCGCATACTGAATTGATCACTACTAATGCAGTTCCATCAACACTAGCTTGCATAGCATCATCTACTTGTTGGGCATTAACTAATTGATTGAAACCGATATCGGTCAATTCTTGTTTCATCGGTGCTACTAATTCTGCTGGATACATATTATTTATTTTAAATTTAAATTTATATTTTTAATTTTTATACCGAATATACGGTATTAAACAGTATTATTTACATTAAGCCTAGTTCTAATTGAGCCTCTTCACTCATCATATCTTGACTCCATGGTGGATCAAAAACAAGCTCTAAAGTAACATCACTAACGCCCTCAATATCTTTTACTTTTTGTTCTACTTCGGCGGGCATTGAACCAGCAACTGGACATGAAGGAGAAGTTAAAGTCATAATCAATTCCACATGATTTTTATCATCGATATTCACTTCATAAATCAAACCTAATTCATATATATCCACTGGAATTTCAGGATCAAATATGGTTTTGAGATTCTCTATTATTTCTTTTTTTAACTCTTCCTTACTTTTCATGCTTCTCTTTCGCCTATAACAGCAAAATTACAAAAATGGTTCTTAACTGAACGATTAATCTTTTTCTTTTGATCTAACATAATCATTGCTCTTATAATTCAATAACTTAAGTGCTTCATTAATATTGCTAACAGGCAATTGACAACTATGATTTTTGCATATGTAGATTAGTGTTTGGTTCTTTTTAAATTTATGTACAAGTAATGGTAATTTACTATCCCCATTTGTACTACCTAACACGACCATATTAGGAATATAATAATGTTCTAATTCTTTTTTTAATTCTAATGCATTAGGACCAACGATTGCTACTTCATAAAAATCTTTTTCATTCATCAATACCGCTTTTGCCCAATTGCTATGGAACTTAGGGTATTGTATGGTTCTTGATTTCACCACCTCTAACATATGATTTGCTTTCTCTAGATAATTTTTTTGGTCATACATTTTTCCTAATCTAAAAAGATTTATAGCCATCATAGAATTTGAAGACGGGATAACATTATCATCAATTTCATGTTTACGAGCAATCAAGGCTCTATCTAAATTAGATGTATAGAAAAACAATCGTTCATGTGGATCATAAAAATGAGTGAGTGTATACTCAGTCATTCCTTTAGCCATATTTAGATATCGCGTTTCAAATGTAGTTTGATACATTTCAATAAAAGCATCAATACAGAAAGCATAATCATCTAAATATGCATTAATATTCGATTTCCCATTTTTATAATTTCTATTTAATCGATATTCTTTTGTCATACACTTCATCATAATAAATGAAGCATTCTCTTTGGCAATATCTAAATATTTTGTTTTGCGAGTTACTTTATAAGCATTAATATAGGCTTTCATCATTTGGGCATTCCATGCAACAATTATTTTATCATCTAAACTAGGTTTAGTACGTAACTTTCTTTCTGCTAATAATAAAGCATTCGATTCATCTAATATCCCTTTAAACTCAAGTGAACTAATGCCATTTGAAGAAGCAAATTTTTGAATTGACTGTTCTCGATGTAAAATATTTTTTCCTTCTTCCCAATTACCTGGAGGAGTGACTCCATAGAATTCATTTACTAAGCTTGAATTATTGCCTAATAAGTTTTCCATTTCTTCGTATTTCCATACATAATATTTGCCTTCTTCTCCTTCACTATCTGCATCTAATGAGGAATAAAATCCTTTTTCTTTTGAAGTCAATTCTTGCTCTATAAATGCTATAGTTTGTTCCACTATTTCTAAGTATCTTTTATTAGAAGTAACTGTATAGGCTTCAGCATATAAACTTATTAATTGGGCATTATCATACAGCATTTTTTCAAAATGAGGAACCAACCATCTATCATCTACACTATATCTGGCGAAGCCTCCACCCAATTGATCGTAAATTCCACCATTACACATTTTGTCGATGGAGAGTTTGCTATAATCAAAAATTTTAGGGTCATTAAACAAATAATTGTAATAGAATAAGAATTCATAATTGGTAGGCATAGGAAATTTATTCCCACCTTTAGTGGCACCATATTTTAAATCCATACTAGGCATCCAATTCAAAATCAAAGTATCCATATAAGCATCAACACTATCATAATTTTTTGACGAATCATTTTTGATTTTAGGCTCGTTGATATATTTAGTTACTGAGTCAGCATAAGCAATTAAATCTTCTTTATGATGTTCAAATGAATCGGTTAATTTTTCTAAGATATACATCCATTTATCTTTAGGAAAATAAGTACCTGCATAAATGGGTTTTCCGTTGGGTAAAGCAATAATATTTAAAGGCCAACCCCCGCTACCAGTCATAGCCTGACAAGCTTCCATATAAATTAAATCAATATCAGGTCGTTCTTCTCTATCAATTTTAATATTGATAAAATGTTGGTTCATGATATTGGCAACAGCAGTATCTTCGAAACTTTCATGTTCCATTACATGGCACCAATGACAGGCTGCATAACCAATACTGATCACCATCAATTTATTTTCTTTCTTTGCTTTTTCCAAAGAACTATTATTCCATGCCTTCCAATTTACTGGATTATGTGCATGCTGTAATAAATACGGACTAGTTTCATGAATTAAATCATTGGTATATTGTTTATCAGTCATGAGTTTTTTATTCTTTGGTGAAGGACAGGCACACAGAAGTATTATTAAACAAGTAAAAAGCAAAAAAGTAGCGAATAATTTTTGCATTATTTAGAGCTTGGTATTTTTTTCATTTGTAAAAATACTAAATATTGTATCTCCATAATTTCGTTTGGTGTAGAAATGAGGATGATTATCAAAATGATGATTTGGATTATGTTCCATTATAAACCATCCAGCTCCATCAATTAATTTTTTATCAATAATAATATCTGGAATTGCATTTAAGTTTTCTAAAGCATATGGTGGACCAGCAAAGATTAAATCATAGCTCTCCCTACAATTATCAATATACGTAAATACATCCATACAATAGGATTTAAATCCTTCATATTTCATTTCAGTGGCTGTTTTTTGGATGAAAGCTGCACACTTTGGAAACTTTTCAATATTGGTAATATCGGTGCAACCTCTTGATGCAAACTCATAAGAGATACTGCCGGTGCCTCCAAATAAATCAAGAAATTTTATATTGTCAAAGTTGAAATAGTTGGATAAAAAATTAAATAATCCTTCTTTAGCAAAATCTGTAGTTGGACGAGTAGGTATATTTTTAGGGGGATTGAAACGTATCCCTTTATTCTTTCCGCTTATGATTCTCATGGTTTAAATAAACTAGCTATTGGATAAATAATATGATCTTCAATATCATTAAATGCTTGCTGATAATTGATACTACTAAGTAAATTCATAAATTCTACCTCATGAATGTAGGTATATAATAAGTCGTAAATTCGAGAGGGCTTACTTATTGTACCAATTAATACCGTACGTACTTTTGAGGTGCTAAATTGTAATGATTCATAAACACTCAGAATTAAATACGTAAAATCTTCTGGTTGTTCAATAGGGAAAATGGTATGTAAAACGAGTTGTTTTTCATCAAAAGCAAAAACTTCCAAATGGGTATCGAAGCAATGAGCATAAACCACAGGAGCTTTAAGCAGGGCTTGTTTTTTGATTAAATTTTGTAAGAGTTGTGCGCTACTGGAATGAATATTGAAATAAGATTTTTTATTGAAATAGTTGAGTAATTCTTTAGGGCATTTATAATACATTGTTGCTTCAAGTGCAGGCACATCTTCAAACATCATATCGGTAATAATATTTTCATTTGCTTCGTGTGGCACTAGTATCGTTTCAACAGCAAATAAATGAATATGATAAGACTGATAATGAAATTGCAATAATGCTTCTTGTAAAAATAATTTTTCTACTGAATCAACAATAGTTGAAGCCTCAAATAAATATTTTTTCAGACTACAAAACAAGTTTTTTTCGACATGATAAATAGCTATACTAATGCTGGTAGGAGCAATTAATAAATGCAACTGACATTGAGCCGCGGGGTACTCAATATTCGTTTCATTAATCGTATAATGTGGTTGTATATTCGAACTATTTAATTGCATTTTCTGCTACAAATATACTATTAGTAAAAGATATTTAAGCGTTTATCTTATAGCCAGTTGAATTTATTGTTTTTCTATAAATACGTCTTTTAGGAATACTCCATAATGCCGTTGAACAGCTATAACGTCTATAAAAAAATGGGAGTATCTGAAATTTATTACATATCTTGTGCTCGTTATGAATCAGTTTAAATCGAGAAACCCTAATTTTAAAGAGTACGTTTTATCCAAAATTCAAAATAACCATTTCAGTAAACATATAGGTCTTAGTTTTGATCGAATAGAAGAAGGTTATGTAGAAGCAAGTGCGCCATTTGTAACTTTTATGGAACAACAAGATGGATTTGTTCATGGTGGATTTACATCTGCTTTAAGTGATATTGTTAGTGGATTTGCAGCTTATACCTTAGTGGAAGATCAACAACGTGTGATGACCGTAGAAATTAAGATTTCATATTTTAATAGAGGAATGGGCGAGAAGGTAATAGGGAAGGGGCGTGTATTAAAATCAGGCAAACAATTTTTCTTTTGCAAAGCAGATATTTATGTGCTTCGTGATGGAATAGAACACTTGATTGCAAAAGCTACTAGTACTATGGCAGTCATACATTCAAAAGAACCAAAAAATTAAAGGGTTTTAGTTTTACTTTACATTTATTAAATCATTGTTTTGTCGCAATTAAAAGGAACATATAAAGAAATTATAATTATTACTTTGCCTTTATTATTAGGTAATGCAAGCCATACATTGATTGCACTCACCGATACTATGTTCATGAGTCGACTGAATACCAATGCACTTGCAACCGTTGGTTATATCTCTTTGTTTTATATGTTTTTAGTGGTTTTAGGATACTCCTATACAAAAAGTATACAGATACAAGTAGCCAAAAGAATGGGCGAAAAACAAGAAGATAAGATTGGCAATATTATCGATAGTGCCTTAATAATTATGTTCTTTGCGGCTCTGATATTATTCTCTATCTTGTTTTTAATACCTGGGTTTTTTCTCAAAATTTTCATTAATAGTCCTGAAATTATTTCATCTGGAACGGTATTTTTACATTATCGAACACCAGGTATTTTCTTTAATTATTTTGGATGTGTATTAATTGCATATTATACAGGCATTGGCAAAACCATTATCCCAGGACTTTCTATGCTTTGTATGTTATTGTGTAATGTATTATTTAATTACATTTTAGTATTTGGTCACTTTGGTTTTGCACCTATGGGTGTTGCTGGTTCGGGCTTAGCATCCACACTTGCCGAATGTACTTCAGTACTCGTGTTATTAATCGGCGTTTTCTTTTTTGGAGGTATTAAACGTCATCAATTACTCAAATTTAAAAAGTTTGATAAAGAAGAAGTAAAAGAATTAAACCACTTAGGTTTGCCTATAGTAGGACAAACAGCCATTGGATTTGTATCTTGGATATATTTCTTTTCTTGTGTGGAGAATATTATGGGAAGAGAAGCTCTAGCTATTTCTAATTTATTACGACCGGTATATCAAATATTTTCAGTGCCTGCTTGGAGATTAGCCAATAGTGTAAATACTTTAATAGGTAATATTCATGGACAAGGATTAACGGATGAAATAAGTAAAGTGACCAAACGTGTGATGTATGTAAGCGTAATAATTACCTTATTTACAATTGCCATATTATTGCCCTTTCCACACTTTTGGATAACGCTTATTTCAGGTAAAAGCGATTATGTATCGCAATGTGTAGGACCCTTTTGGATGATATGTATCGCCATGCTCGTTTTTGCCATTGCCATCATTATTTTCAATGTAATTGTAAGTATTGGTAATACACGTATATCGCTTACTATAGAAGTTACATCAATCTTTTTATATTTAGTATATACCTATTTTATTTTCCATTTTATGAAGCCTACCTTGACTTTCGCATGGAGTACTGAAATAGTATATTGGGCACTAATTGGTATTTTCTCTCTATTCTATTTGAAAAAATTCGATTGGAAAAAGAAAATTAGGTAGTAACAGAAACAAAAAGCTAAAATATTTTGTTCTGTGAAATATGTCTATACTTAGCGTTAAAAATCTTTCCAAAACATATCAGCAATTCAAAGCATTAGATAATCTAAGTTTTGATGTACAGCCAGGTCAAATTTATGGCTTATTAGGTCCTAATGGTGCAGGCAAAAGTACAACGATGCGATGCTTACTAACTCTCATAAAACCAGATGTTGGAGACATATTATTTTTCCAAAAAGAATTAAAAGAAAATCGTAGAGAAATTTTAAATAAAGTAGGCTATTTAATTGAAAAGCCTGATTTCTATAATTATTTATCTGCCTACAACAACCTTAAATTATTGAGTAAGTATAGCACCAATAAAATAGAAGATAAGGCTATACATAGTTTGATTGAAAAAGTAGGATTGAAAGGGAGAGAAAATGATGCAGTTAAAAAGTATTCTCATGGCATGAAACAGCGGCTTGGATTAGCGCAAGTTTTACTTAATAATCCTGACTTAATAATTCTAGATGAACCCAATACAGGTTTGGATCCGCAAGGAATAGTAGAACTTAGAGATTTTATTTTTGAATTAAAAAACGAAGGGAAAACAGTTATTTTATCTTCTCATATACTCCATGAAATAGAGCAACTAGCAGATAGCATGATTATTATCAATAAAGGGAAATCGGTTATTCAGGGAAGTAAAGAAGAATTACTTGGAGAGAATAATTTGCATGTAAAAATAGAAGTAGAACATCCTACACAGTTAGAAAAAATATTGCTACATACACATTGGCAAAATAAATACAAAGGTACTCATGATACGATTATAAGTTTTGATATTGAGAAAAAAGAAATAGCGCATTTAGTATCTTTTTTATCAGAGAATAAAATAGGAATAGTAGCTGTTTCCTATCGTAAAAAATTAGAAGAATTATATATGTCATTAACACAGAATACAAATGCTTAAATTAATAGGGGTAGAGCTTTATAAAATTTATACGAAGCCTAGAAGTTATCTAGGTTTGTTAGCTATTACAATCATAGTTTGTTTAATACATATAGCTATGTATAGTGGAGGACAAGAATATTTAGATTTTATTTTTTCTACTTTTAAAGATAGTTTTGATGTAAGCGGGAAGATACTTACTGGTAACCTTATCGCCTTCATCATCTTGCAAATGTTAGTCGTGCAGATGCCTTTACTAGTAGCATTTGTCACGGGTGATATCATATCAGGGGAAGCCTCAGGCGGCACTTTAAGAATATTAGCAGGTAAACCTTATAGCAGATCACATATCTTTTTTTCAAAATTCATCGCCTGCGCAATCTATACTTTTGTATTAGTAGTTTGGCTTGGAATATTAGCAGTCGTTTTAGGACATTTACTTTTTGGCTCGGGCGATATGATGGTGCTCAAAACGGAAGGATTAGTAGTGTTGAGAGATGGTGATATATTATGGAGATATGGATATGCATTTATTATTGCGTTTTTTAGTTTATTATTGATTGCAAGCTTAGCATTTTGTATTTCATCTTTTGCTGAAAATAGTATCACACCGATTGTTATCACAATGGGCTTAATTATTATATCTACAGTTATTGGTACACTCGAAGTTCCATTATTTGAATATATCAAACCCATTTTATTTACTACACACATGATTATATGGCGCAATATGTTTGATAAGCCTGTTCCTTGGAATGAGATTTTACTATCGATGAGTATCGTATTTGCCTATACCTGCATGTTTACAGGTATTGCTTGGTTTCATTTCACTAGAAAAGATATTCTTACTTAATACAATTTTATCATGAGAAACTATATATTATTATTTACACTTTTTATTTCTAGTATAACCATTGCTCAAGATGCCAAAGAGGTTATTCGAAGATGCAATAAAAACCTATTACAAATCAAAGATTATAATTGTAAAGCACATATTGATTTTGATATTCCTGGATTGAATATCGAAAAAATAGATGGAATTATATATTATAAAAGACCGAACAAATTTAGGATAAAATCAAATGGGATCATTTTTATGCCCAAACAAAATCCTAATCAAATTTTAACTATTATGGCAGATACTACTGCATTTATGCCAGTATTTATTGCCAAGGAATCAGTAAATGGACAGGTATGTGATGTTATACAAATGGTGCCACTCAAGGAAAATGATATAGCAGCAGCTAAAATTTATGTAGATAGTAAGGGCTATATTCAGAAAGCTGAAATCACAAGCAAAGAGAACGGCACGGCTATGGTAAACAACAAATTTGATGCAACGAGTAAATACGGAATGCCTTGTCAAACATTGATTACCTTCGATATTAAAAAATTTAAAGTTCCTAAAATGGTTAGTGTAGAGCTCAATGCAAAAACAACTTCAAAGCCTACCACAACAAGTACTAAAACAACGGGAAGCATCAAAATAACCTATACAAGCTATTTATTTAATACTAAACTTAGCGATACCGTTTTTACAGAGAAGTAATATCCATTATTTTCATAAAATTATCTAACTTTGTGCTATATGAGAAAGCACATAGCTATTGTATTTTTAGTAAGTTGTTTGATAGGATTGATTTCTATACAATCTTGTGATTTATTTAATAAAAAAAATAATGATAAAAAAGATGCTACTTTAAGTGTAACCGACACCACCAAAGGTGCTAAGCTTACATTGTTAGATGCAGAAATCAAAAAAAATCCAAGCAATCCTAATCTCTATCAAGCACGTGCTATTGAGTTGATGCATGTCAATCGCTTAGATGATGCATTAAAAGATATGTATTATGCATCGATGATTGATTCTTTTAATACCGATTATTATTTTACTATAGCGGATATTTATATTGAAAAAGGCGACGGAAAAAAAGCGGTATTATCTTTAGAAAAAGCGGTTAGTATTGCGCCCGAGCGTGCCGACTTGAAAGTAGAAGTGGGTCGCTACTGCCTATACATGAAAGAGTACGACAAATCATTGATGTATTTGAATGAAGCACTTAAACAAGATGTATACAATGCAGATGCTTATTTTTTAAAAGGAATATTATTTAAAGAAACCAATAACGAACCAAAAGCGATTAGTAATTTTCAAACCTGTATCGAACAAGATCCTAAATACAGTGATGCGTATATTCAGTTAGGGATGCTGTATGCAGGAAAAAAGGATGATATTGCATTGCGTTATTTTGATAATGCAATTAAAGTAGATCCTACGGCAACCGATGCTTTATATCAAAAAGCAATGTTTATTCAAAATAAAAAAGAATATACAAAGGCCATTGATTTATATAAAGATATGGTGCCAGTCGATCCTAAAAATGAACATATCTTTTACAATATTGGCTATTGTTATTTTCAAATGGATAGTATTGCTAAAGCACATAAAAATTTCGGAATTGCAATTGAATTGAATCCTCAATATGCCGAAGCATATTACAATAGAGGTTTATGTGCATTAGCCAAAAATGATTTAGTAGATGCACAATATAATTTTGATGAAGCCTTGCGATTAAAACCCGATATGAAAGAAGCATCAGATGCATTAGCAACGATTAAAAAACAAGCATTGAAATAAAATATACAAACAAATTTTCAAATTAAATTTATGATAAATATTACTTTACCCGATGGATCGGTTCGTTCTTATGAAGCAGGAGTTACTGCGATGGATGTTGCAAAAAGCATTTCAGAAGGCTTAGCACGTAAAATTATTTCAGCATCAGTGAATGGCGAAACCTGGGATACTAGCAGACCAATCAAACAAGATGCCTCGCTAAAATTATTGACATTTGATGATACAGAAGGTAAAAAAACCTTTTGGCATTCTTCAGCACACTTGATGGCTGAGGCATTAGAAGCCTTATATCCAGGCACTAAATTTGGTATTGGACCTGCTATTGAAAATGGATTTTATTATGATGTAGATTTTGGAGATAAAGTTCTTTCATCTGAAGAATTTACAGCGATTGAAAATAAAATGCTGGAGTTAGCTCGTACCAATTCAGCATATATTCGTACAGAAGTTTCTAAAGCCGATGCATTGAAGTACTTTACTGATAAAGATGATCCTTATAAAATCGAGTTAATTCAAGATTTACAAGATGGTCAAATCACTTTTTATCAGCAAGGTAATTTTACTGATTTATGTCGTGGACCACATATACCCAATACTGGAAGTATTAAAGCGGTGAAGCTATTGAGCTTAGCTGGTGCGTATTGGAGAGGCGATGAGAAACGTAAACAGTTGACTCGTATCTATGGTATTACTTTTCAAAAAGATAAAGATTTAAAAGAATATTTAGTTTTATTAGAAGAAGCCAAAAAACGTGATCATAGAAAATTAGGTAAAGAATTAGAGTTATTTACCTTTAGTGAAAAAGTAGGAATGGGCTTACCCTTGTGGCTTCCAAAGGGTGCACAATTGCGTGAACGCTTAGAAAACTTTTTGAAAAAAGCACAATTAAAAGCAGGTTATTTACCGGTTGTAACACCACATATTGGTAATAAAAATTTATATATCACGAGTGGTCACTATGAAAAATATGGAGCTGATAGTTTTCAACCTATCAGAACACCACAAGAAGGAGAGGAGTTTTTCTTGAAACCGATGAACTGTCCCCACCACTGCGAGATATATAAAAGTAAACCTCGTTCATACAAAGATTTACCGGTTCGTTTTGCAGAGTTTGGTACGGTGTATCGCTACGAACAAAGTGGTGAATTACACGGTCTAACTCGTGTGAGAGGCTTTACACAAGATGATGCACACTTATTTTGTATGGCCGATCAAGTAAAAGATGAATTTAAAAAAGTAATAGATTTAGTATTACTAGTATTTAATTCATTGGGCTTTGAAGACTATACCGCACAAGTTTCTTTAAGAGATAAAGAGAACAGAGATAAATATATCGGTTCGGATGAAAACTGGGAAAAAGCTGAAAATGCAATCATTGATGCTGCAGCAGAAAAAGGACTAAAAACTGTAATTGAATATGGGGAAGCAGCATTCTATGGCCCTAAATTAGACTTTATGGTGAAAGATGCTATTGGAAGAAAATGGCAATTAGGAACCATTCAAGTAGATTATAATTTACCTGAACGATTTGAATTAGAATATACAGGAAGTGATAATCAAAAACATCGTCCGGTGATGATTCACCGTGCGCCATTCGGCTCTATGGAGCGATTTGTAGCGGTTTTAATCGAACATTGTGCAGGTCGTTTCCCATTGTGGTTAGCGCCTGAACAAGGAATTATTTTGCCTATTAGCGATAAGTATAATGACTATGCATATCAAATGAAAGAAGCATTAGCCGAATTTGATATTCGAGTGACGGTAGATGATAGAAATGAAACCATCGGAAGAAAAATTAGAGATGCTGAAGTTCATAAATTGATGTATATGTTTATTGTTGGCGAAAAAGAAGCCGCTGAAAACAAAGCCAGTATTCGTAAACAAGGTGAAGGCGATTTAGGAGCATTTACACTTGCAGAAATTATGGAACGAATGAAAGAAGAAGTGAAAGTTCCAGGATAGTTTTCAAATTAAATTTTAATCATTATAAAACCTCTATCTTAAATTATTTCGATAGAGGTTTTTTTATTGAAGTATACCATAAAAAAAGTCCAAGAGTTACCTAAGCTCTTGGACTAAAAAACAATCTCATATCAGTGGTAGTTAAGCAAGTAAAACATGGGGTTGTTATATTATACAACGCACTACATATAAGATGATTTGTTTCATGGCTACTAACAAATGTGATACAATATTACGACGCATTTACAATGGCTAAAACCTACAATTTATACGCACAGATATCAAGTTAATAGCTAGTCTTTTTCAATTTATAGCTGAAAACCATATCTGCTCTTTTTCATCGATTAGTCGCATTTTTTTATACCTTTGTTCATCGATATAATGAAAAAATTTTGGGATGCTTTTTCGGTCACTTCGCACGATGGTAAACACCATTGGTCGTTCCTATATCAAGGACGAAAAATTACTATCTACAGCAACGAAAATAAGGCAGAGACGGATGCTGCACTGGCTGCCGATTTAGAAGCGATACGACAAGAATTTATTTACGATAAATCGATGAATGCCAATAGCAGCGACCTAGTTGTTCGATCACTCTTTACTAAAAATTTCAAAGCACTAAGCGAAGAGGATTTAAAAGTATTTACCAGCAAAGAACAAAAGGCTTATGCACAAGGGCTACATTATTTTTCGTATTTACAATGCGAGGAGGGGCATTTTCCGAACGATTATGGAGGACCTATGTTTCTTCTTCCAGGTTTAGTTATTACATCTTATATTTCTAAAACCTTTATACAAGAACCTTTCAAAACTTTGCTAGCGCAGTATATGCGCAATCAACAAAATGCAGATGGCGGCTGGGGCTTACATATTGAAGGTCACTCCACCATGTTTGGAACAGCGCTTCAATATGTTTCTTTACGTTTGTTAGGCGAGGATAAAGATGCTCCTCATATGCAAAAAGCATGTAAATGGATACTTGAAAATGGAGGTGCCACAGGGATTCCATCATGGGGCAAATTTTATTTATCTGTTTTAGGTGTGTATGAATGGGAGGGATGCAATTCTTTATTTCCTGAAATCTGGCTATTACCTAAATCCTTACCTTTCCATCCATGGCGCTATTGGTGTCATGCACGTATGGTGTATTTACCAATGGCTTATTGCTACGGACTCAAAGTAAAAGGTGAAGAAACAGCCTTAGTCAAAGAAATCAGAAATGAACTATATACAGAGCCTTATACACAAATTAATTGGTCGAAAGCTCGCAATACTTGCTGCGAAAAAGATGTGTATCATCGTTCGGGTGTACTGATGAAAGTGATGAATAGCCTCACTAATTTGTATGAGAAAATTCGAATTCCGCTTCTTAGAGGAAAAGCTACAGACTATATTTTATCTTATATTCATGCGGAAGATATACATACCAATTATATCAATATTGGCCCTGTCAATCAAATGATAAATTCCATTTGTCATTGGCATAAATACGGACGAGAATCGGAATATTTTCAAAAACATATCGATCGTTGGCAAGATTATTTATGGCTTGCAGAAGATGGTTTGAAAATGCAAGGCTATAATGGCTCGCATCTGTGGGATGTGGTATTTACTATGCAAGCGATCACCGAAAGTGGCTTAGAGAAGCACTTTCCAGAGATGGTGAAAAAAGGTTATGCCTTTATGGATAAGCATCAAAT
>CANHVE010000057.1 GCA_947464015.1 Saprospirales bacterium
ATAAGTTTCTGTATATTAAATTATTTCTTCCTAAGTTTGAACCTTGATAAGTAACGTTTATGACATCGAAAATTGAATATCAAGGGGATTTAAGAACTTTATGTGTGCATTTAGAAAGTGGCAATCAAATCATCACTGATGCACCTAAAGATAACCACGGCAACGGGGAAGCATTTTCTCCTACTGACTTAACAGCTACTTCACTAGGCGCTTGCATTCTTAGTATTATGGGTATTAAAGCAAAAGATATGGGTATTGATATAAAAGGAACTAGTGCAGATGTGACTAAAGTAATGTATACCGAACCTAGACGAATCGGAGAAATTCATTTAGTTATACATTTTCCTAATATCGATGCATTTACCATTCAAAAAAACAAAGATATATTTGAACGTGTGGCTATAAATTGTCCTGTTTATCATAGTCTTCACCCTGCTATCATAAAAAAAATAGAATTTAAATACCATTCATAATAGGCATTTTATAATCTGATATACATTATAGAATTGTCATTTTCTTAATTTAAAAAACATATATCAAAAATGAAAATAGAAAGTGAAAAAGTTGTAACACTTCAGTATTCTTTATCAGTTATAAATGATGATAATACAGAGACACATGTAGAAAAAACCAGCGAAGAAAATCCATTAGTTTTTTTAGCAGGTATTGGAATGATGATTCCAATGTTTGAACAAAACATTATGGGCAAAGCAGCTAATGATCCATTTGATTTTGTATTAGCTCCTGAAGATGCTTATGGCTTACACCATGCAGATAATGTAGCTGAATTACCTATGAATATCTTCTTAGATGCAGAAGGTAAATTTGATAGTGAAAAATTTAAAGTTGGTACTTTTGTTCCAATGATGGACAATCAAGGAAATCAACATCATGGTAGAGTGAACAAAGTAGGTTTAGAATCTATAGAAATGGATTTTAATCATCCAATGGCAGGTAAAAAACTTCATTTTACGGGAAGTATTTCTTCTGTTCGTGAAGCTACTCCAGATGAATTAAGCCACGGTCATGTTCATGGGCCAGGTGGACATCATCACTAAAAAATTATTTTATAGTTTCTGAATAGATTCGATAACGAGCACTCACATTCTTTACAAAGTTGATGGTTTCTGTTGCTCTACAAAATCCTAGCTTACAAACAGGATCGTTATAATAGGTCGGATCTCTTTTTAAACTTAAATACAGTTCCACATTGTCAAACCATATATTGGGGTTGGATTTATATTTGGTGGCTAAGTTTTGCGCATCAATGATATGTCCTTGTCCACTATTATACGAAGCCAATACAAAGTATATGACTTGGGTACTATCGTTGACTTTTTTCGACCAATAATTCGATAAATATTTCAGATACATACAGCCCGCTTTGATGTTTTGTTCGGGATTAAACAAGCTATCTGCTCCGAATTTTTTACCCGTTTCGGGCATTAATTGCATTAATCCACTTGCACCATACGGACTTTCGGCATTGGTATTAAAACCACTTTCTTTTTGAATAACTGCTGCTACTAGTTTCCAATCTAGTTTATTTTGTTTCGCATATTTTTTTATAATTTCATCGTAGATGGAAATAGCTCCTCTCTTATATTTTACTTTAGTCGTTTCTATAGGCATTTCCTCTTCACTAATGGTCAATAACTCCGCATTACTCAAATAACGTTTGCTGATTTCTGTATACTTAGCAGTTAATTTAAATTGATTAATCAATGCATTAACCGTGTCTAATAAAGTATTGTTATTTCGAGCTAAGATAAAGGTCATTTGATTGTCGGTTGGAATATCTTGTGATTTTATCGAATGAATTTCATTCAAATTTGAAAGCTGATAGAGATAATCCCAGGTGATTAAAATAGTGCTATCCCTATTATTCAACTTACTCATCAATCCAAAAGAAGAACTCGTATCATCAAAATACACAATCGAATGTTCGGGTAATAATTTTAGAATATAATCTTTTGGTAAATGTTCAAAATCCTTTGTTGGGATATAGACTTTAGAATATTTTAGCTTATTGCGTATGTCATTTTTTGCAGTATCATGATTCGAAAAACTAATCATAGTGACATGCGTTTTCATGATGTCATTAGTATATTCAAAATCTTTTGTATAATTATTTTCTAAACTCAAAAAATGATTCATCGCTAGATCAATTTGTCCTTTACGTATCATACTATAAAGCGTAGAATCATTAGCCACTTTTACAATTTGTAATTTTACTTTGAGTTTTTTAGCGATATGTTGTGCAATTTCATATTCAAATCCCGCTTTCGCATCCCCATGATAATAAAAGCTGATAGGATTTATAGTGGTTCCTACAATTAAGGTTTTTGATTCGAGGATACTGCTTATATTTCGATGACGTGTAATATCATAAACACGTTCGGCTTTTTGATGTATTATTCCAGTTTGGATTAATACAATACCTAGAATCAATAATCCTAAAGCGATAAATACTGGATAATATTTCTTTATCAATATGTTTTCGTTTCTGTAAGTGAATACGAATATACTAAAGCTACTTTAAATATCTATATTTAAGTAAAATATAATACATTTAATTTATGTTAGAAGCCAAAAATTTATTTAAATCTTACGGCCAAATTCGAGTGCTAAATGACGTGTCTTTATCTGTAAATAAAGGAGAAATAATTAGTATTGTAGGCTCATCTGGTGCCGGTAAAAGTACGCTATTACATATTCTAGGTACTTTAGATCAGGCAGATAAAGGTTCAGTTTGGATTAAAGGAGTTCAAGTGAATACCCTAAAAAATAATGCTTTAAATCAATTTAGAAATCAGCATATCGGATTTATTTTTCAATTCCATCATTTATTGCCTGAATTTACAGCGCTTGAAAATATCTGTATTCCAGCATTGATTAAAGGAGATTCAGAAAAAGAAGCACAAGCCAAAGCATTGAAATTAATTGAATTACTCAAATTAACGCATCGAAAAGATAATAAACCTGGTCAAATGAGTGGAGGCGAACAACAGCGTGTGGCTGTGGCTCGTGCCTTAATTAATAATCCTGCTGTGGTTTTTGCAGATGAACCAAGTGGTAATTTAGATAGTGAACGAGCAAATGAATTACATGATTTATTTTTTCTGTTACGTAAAGAACTTCATCAAAGTTTTATCATTGTCACACATAATAATGAATTTGCAGATAGAGCAGATCGAAAATTAGTGATGAAAGATGGAGCCATTATTTCTTAGTACAATAGCTATTATCTAGCAATACAAGCATTGAAAAATCTACACGAAATATTACAACAATATTGGGGATTTAATTCCTTTAGAACACCACAACAAGAGATTATTGAACATTTCTTAAGTGGTCAGGATACCTTAGCATTATTACCTACGGGTGGAGGAAAATCTATTTGTTTTCAAGTACCTGCTTTGGCTTTAGATGGATTGTGTATCGTCATTTCTCCATTAATCGCCTTGATGAAAGATCAAGTAGATAATTTGCAAAAAAGAGGAATTGCCGCCGCTTCTATTAATTCAAGCATGCATTATAAACAAATAGATATTGTGTTGAATAATGCCATGCAAAACCAATATAAATTATTATATATTTCTCCTGAACGAATACATACTGATATTTTTTTAGCTCGCGTCAAAAACATGAATGTATCGATGATTGCGGTTGATGAGGCACATTGTATCAGTCAGTGGGGCTATGATTTCAGACCTTCTTATCAAAAAATAATTAGCCTTCGAGAGTTATTACCTCAGGTGCCTTGTATGGCTTTAACCGCTACCGCAACTGAAGAGGTGGTGCTAGACATTCAAGAAAAGTTGAAACTCAATTCTAAGCAAGTTTTTAAAAAGAGCTTTGCTCGAAGCAACCTAGCCTATGTGGTTATGGAAGAAGAAAATAAATGGGGTAAATTATTAGATATTGTACAAAAAGTAAATGGTACGGGTATTATTTACGTAAGGAATAGAAAACGGACCAAAGAAATTGCTGAATATTTATGGAAACAAAGTGTCAGTGCAGATTTTTATCATGCAGGCTTAAGTAGCGATGAAAGAGAACAAAAACAAGTCAATTGGATACAAGGAAAAACGAGAGTAATCGTTTGTACAAATGCCTTTGGTATGGGTATCGATAAACCTGATGTTAGATTCGTTATTCACTTGGATATTCCACCTGATATAGAAAGTTATTATCAAGAAGCAGGAAGAGCAGGTAGAGATGGTAAAAAATCCTATGCGGTTTGTTTATACAATTCATTGGATATCGAAAACACCAAACAAAGTATTCTTGAAAATGAATTTAGTATAGATGAAATTCGAGAGTGTTATGATTATCTAGGTCAATTTTTTCATTTAGCAATTGGTAGTGGACAATTTGAAACCTTTGATTTTTCGATAGAAGATTTTTGCAAAAAGTATGCACTCAAAGCGGCTAAAGTTTTATCGATATTAAAAATACTAGAACAACAAGAAATACTACATGCCAATGAAGCTGTTTACAATGCATCTAAATTGATGTTTACTTGTTCAAATGAAGATTTATATAAGTTGCAAATCTCTCACAAACAATATGACCCATTAATAAAATTATTACTTCGATCTTATGGTGGCTTATTCGATAATTATGCGTTTATCAAAGAAAGTTTTTTAGCTAATAAATTAAAAACCAGTGTCGAAAATATAAAGAAAGCATTAGTGCTTTTGCAAAGTCATCAATACCTCGATTATATTCCTGAAAAGAATAGTCCAACGATTGAATTTTTACAAGCTCGTCATAGCAAATCAAATTTATTATTAGATACTTCATTCATCATCAGTAGACAGAAATTGAAGTTCAAAAAATGTAATGAAATGATTCATTATATGCAATCAGAACATTTATGTAGAACTAAAATTTTATGTGCTTATTTTGGAGATAAAGACACTCCTGATTGTCAGGTTTGTGATGTTTGTTTGAAAAAGAAAAAGTTAGGTTTACAGGATGATAAATATGCTCAAATTTGCGAACGCATCATAGAACAATTAGCCTATAAAGAACAAAATATTGCTAGCTTAGTCAAATCCATTTCAGCAGAAAAAGAAGCAGATATCGTACAATGTATTCAATGGCTTTTAGAAACCAGAGTGCTTTCTCAAAATGATACAGGCAAATTAGTCTGGCAAAAAACGTCCAATTAATGAATATCGGCTTGAGATAATATACAAAACTAGACAAATTTACTTTTTACACACAAATTGTTGAATAATCAATGCCATAGACTTCGGTACACTGAAAAAGGTAGCTTATCTTTGTAAAATAAAATAGGATAGAAGTATGGCTGAAAATATTGAGTATAATGAAGATAATATACGCTCGCTCGATTGGAAAGAACATATGCGTTTACGTCCTGGTATGTACATTGGTAAAACCGGAGATGGTTCTTCACAAGATGATGGAATCTATATATTAATCAAGGAAGTCATAGATAACTGCATTGATGAGTTTGTGATGGGCCACGGTAAAAAAGTGGAGGTTAGCGTTAGTAAAGAAAAAGTAGAAGTACGTGATTATGGAAGAGGGATTCCATTGGGAAAAGTGATTGATTGTGTCTCTCAAATTAATACAGGAGGGAAGTATGATAGTAAAGCATTTAAGAAATCGGTTGGTTTAAATGGGGTAGGTACCAAAGCAGTAAATGCATTATCTACTTATTTTAGAGTGGAGAGTGTTCGGGATGGTCAAAAGAAAGTAGCTGAATTTGAAAAAGGAGCTTTAACGAATGATCATAAAATCGTGAAAACCGATGAAGCTAATGGAACACGTATTGTATTTACTCCGGATAATACAATTTTTAAGAATTATCATTTCATTCCCGAGTATATCGAAAATCAAATGTGGAATTATGCCTACTTAAATACAGGCTTAACCATCCATTATAACAATCAAAAATTCTTATCGAAAGATGGCTTACTTGATTTATTAAAAAGAAAAGTAGATGAAGAGAGTATTGTATATCCGATTATTCATTTAGTGGGTGAAGATATAGAAGTAGCGGTTACGCATGTGAATCAATATGGAGAGGAGTATTACTCTTTTGTTAATGGGCAACATACCGTGATGGGAGGAACGCATTTAGCGGCTTTTAGAGAGGCGTTTGTTAAAACCATTCGTGAGTTTTATAAAAAAGATTACGAAGCGATTGATATCCGTTCCTCTATTGCAGGAGCTATCAGCATCAGAATTCAAGAACCTGTTTTCGAAAGTCAAACCAAGACCAAACTAGGTACGGTTAATATCGATGAAAAATTGACCATGAAAAATTTCGTGGCTGATTTCTTACTGAAACAATTAGATGATTTTCTGCATAAAAATCCAGCTACAGCAGAAGCATTGCATAGAAAAATTATGCAAAGCGAACGAGAACGTAAAGATATGGCTGGGGTGAAAAAATTAGCCTTACAACGAGCGAAAAAAGCCAATTTACACAATAAGAATTTACGTGATTGTCGCATTCATTTTAATGAAGGGAAAAGCGATAAAAAACAAGAAACCACTATTTTCATTACGGAAGGGGATAGTGCGAGTGGTTCTATTACTAAAGCACGTGATGTAGAAACACAAGCGGTATTTAGTTTAAGAGGGAAACCCTTGAATTGTTATGGCTTGACCAAAAAAGTGGTGTATGAAAATGAAGAATTTAATCTACTGCAACATGCTTTAAATATTGAAGAAACCATAGATGATTTACGCTATAATAATGTGGTGATTTCTACTGATGCCGATGTAGATGGTATGCATATTCGATTGTTATTACTTACCTTCTTTTTGCAATTTTTTCCTGATTTAGTAAAAGGCGGACATGTAAAAATTTTGGAGACACCATTATTTAGGGTTCGAGATAAAAAAGAAACCATCTATTGCTATAGCGAAGAAGAAAAACAAGCAGCGATTAATAAACTGAAAGGGAAACCAGAAATTACCCGATTTAAAGGACTGGGTGAAATTAGTCCTGAAGAATTTGAAGGATTTATTGGCGAAAACATTAAATTAACGCCTGTTATTTTTAAAGAAAATACAACGATTAAAAAAATGTTGGAGTATTATATGGGAAAAAATACTATGGAGCGACAATTATTTATTATCGATAATCTTAAAATAGAAATTGATGATGCTTCGTTAGTAGCATAATGTAACAATATAGACAAAAAAATGTATACCCTAATATGACTTTAAAAAAAGTATTTATCTTTATAGTTTTACTGTTTATCACTAGTAAGTGTTATTTACAAGTGCAAGAAGATATATATTTAAAGCCAGGGTACCAGATTATTTATGGGAAGAATTATATGTATCAGATTAAATCGCCTTCCGATTATAATGCTTCTATTCAACAAAGATCTATTTATGAAGGGCATGTCAAATTCCTACCTATTTCACCCTCACGTAATCCATTTGAATTTTATATATTAGATAAGACAACTAGTGGCCCTGAACAGGCCATTAAATATATCACAGATAATTATAAAATGAAAGATGCGAATGTCATTGTCAAAAATATTGAAGTTAAAAACTTAGCTTTTACTTGTACCGCTAAACTTTATTCAGTAGATAATAAATTTTATGATTATTTGTTTTATATCAACTGTGGAGATAAATTTAATTATTGGGTAGTTGCTTCTGCACATAGCGAAGTTAAACCACTAAGTTCAACTGATTTAGAGGCCTTTTTCAGCACCATGACTACCTTAATTCCAATTAAATAATACTATATCAATTTTATGTCTATTTTTGCGTAAAATTATTTTTATGGATTTTATACATACTATATTAGGCAACGATATTCAGGCGGCTTTATTAATTATACTTAATTTGATTGTGATTGAGAGTTTACTCTCGGTTGATAATGCAGCTGTATTAGCGACTATGGTATTAGATTTGCCACACGAGCAACGTAAAAAAGCCTTACGTTATGGTATTATTGGTGCTTATGTTTTTAGAGGTTTAGCCTTATTGCTTTCACAATATTTAATTAATATTTGGTTTTTAAAGCCTCTAGGTGGTTTGTATTTATTGTATTTAGCCTTTGATTTTTTTAAAGGTAAAATGAATCAAACCGATAGCGATGATGAAGCAGGTGATGCAAATAATAAAGAAGAAAATAAAATTTATAAACTGATCATCTCTTGGGTAGGTCAATTTTGGGCAACAGTAGCATTGATCGAAATCATGGATATGGCATTTTCTATCGATAATGTATTTGCAGCAGTAGCTTTTAGTGATAATATCTATTTGATTTGGATTGGGGTATTCATCGGTATTTTAGCGATGCGATTTGTAGCACAAGCCTTTGTAAGTTTAATGGAGAAATATCCATTTTTGGAGTATGCAGCGTTTATCGTTATTGCTATATTAGGGATCAAACTTACTATTTCTGTGGTAACGCATTTTGATAAAGAATCTTTAATTTCAAAATTCTTAGAATCTGAATCAACTGATTTATTAATATCTGCTCTTACTGTTGGCATTTTTGCAATTCCCTTACTTACCTCATTTCTATTCAATTTCCCTAAAAAGAAAGTATTGGATAAGTAGTTTAGACGCTAGATGTTAGACGCTAGATATTAGACGTAAGACGCTAGAAAATAGACAATAGATACTAGACAATAGATGTTAGATAAAATACATAAAAAAAACAGGATACATCGTATCCTGTTTTTTTTATTATGTAATCTGATTGATAGATTTATTTCTTATTTGCTTTTTTGTTTTCAATTTGATCATATTTGATAAGGAAATCTTCTATTTGTTCTACTCCAATTCGTTTAGCGATGATTCGTTTGTCTTTATCTAATATATAGATAACTGGTGTAGAGGAAATATCATATAAGGTTCTAAAGCCAGGAGCAAATTGGTTGTATGGATCGGCAACATTGATAAAATCACATTTATTTGTGCGAATAAATTCTTTCCATTTATCGATTTCTTCATAAGACACAGTTGAAACGGCGTAAATCGTAGCACCTAGTTTTTTCAATTGCGGATAGATATTCGCTAATTGAGGAATTTCTTTTTTACAGTGACCACAATCAGGATCCCAAACTACGATAATAGTATATTTCGATTTGATATCATACATACTATAAGCATGAACCCCAGTTGTATCTGTTAAAATTAAATTAGGAGCAATTTTATCACATAGAATAGGCAATTTTTTATTCGCCTCCATTTTCATTTTTATTAAGGTAAATGAATCTACCCAAGGAGCATCGCCTTTAGCATAGTAGTTCAGCACCAAATGTACATAAATAGCATCCATACACATGATTTTGGTAGAAGCATATTTATTTAATAAAGTAACTAAAGTATATTTAAAGATCTCTTTGTTGGCACGAGCTTGTTTCAATACAAAATCACAACCTTTGATTAAGGTATCAGGTATTTGAACCAATGTTTTTTCGAAGTAAGTTTCTAATTTATTTGCATAAATAGGAGAGCGGATCAAACCTTCTTCACTGAAATCGATATTATCCCAATAGTGAGTTAAATAATCGTAATAAGCAAAATTGGTATCAATTGCAGAACCATCTTTGTTTCTAGGAACTTCAGCAGGTTCACGTTCTTGTAATGCATTTAAAATTTTAGCATATAAAGTATTTGGATTGCTACTGATTAAATTTGTTCTATAAGCTTTTACTTGTTTGTCTAACTCGCCTAATTTTTTAGTGTAGAAAGCAGCTGTATCTTTATTTTCGGCTTTCGATTTAGTTACGTATTCATCAGCTACTAGACGAGCTTTTGACATATATAATAAATCATCAAAAAATACTTGATTTTCTTTAGAACCGGTCACTTTCATATCGCGATTCAAATCACTTTTATCTGTTTCTAATGTAAATGTTTGAGGGTCGCTGATTAAAAATTCAAAATAGTTATTATTCATAGAAGGAATCACCATCATATAAACACCTCTATCTAATTTATTCGCCCCCGACCAGGTAAAACTTCCATTTTCATCTAATAAAAGGGTGTCTTTGATATATTGATTATCAGCATATCGATAGGCGATAAGCACTTTCTCATTGCTAAGACCTTTTACTTTAAATTTGATTTCAAACGCTTTGGTCTCTTTGCCAGCGAAGATGTTAAAACTAATTCCGATACATAAGAAGGTAAACAGTATTTTTTTATACATAGCTCTATAAGTTTAATTAAATAACAGCTGTAATATTAAGCAAAAATAGTACCACTTTTAAAGCAAAAAGCAGTTTTTTAACTAAGCTTCTACTTTTTTATAGTCGGCGATGAACTTTTCTAATCCAATATCAGTAAGTGGATGTTTTAAAAGTCCAAGGATAGAATCGAGTGGGCAAGTAGCGATATGCGCGCCAGCTTCTGCACACTGAACGATATGTAAAGGAGTACGAATAGAAGCAGCAAGTACTTCCGTTTCGAAATTATAATTTTCGTAGATATGTACGATTTGTTCGATTAATTGAATACCATTCCAACTACTATCGTCAATACGACCGATAAATGGAGAAAGCATCGTAGCACCCGCTTTGGCTGCTAAAATCGCTTGACCAGCACTGAAAACTAATGTACAATTGGTTTTGATATTTTTAGAGCTGAAATATTTAATAGCTTTAATCCCGTCTTTAATCATCGGAATCTTCACCACAATATTTTTATGTAAAGCTGCTAATTCTTCTCCTTCTTTAATCATCGCATTAAACTCAGTAGCTATTACTTCAGCACTTACCGGTCCATTCACGATATTACAAATATTCACATAATGATCTAATACATTATTTCGGCCACTGATTCCTTCTTTAGCCATTAAAGATGGATTGGTTGTAACCCCATCTAAAACACCTAAATCGTTAGCTTCTTTAATTTGATTAATATTAGCGGTATCTATAAAAAATTTCATTGTGCGGATAATTAAGTTGGAAAAAAAAAGAAAAAAAAAGTGGCAAGTTACTTACATCGCACCGCTACAACCAATTACCCTTGCTGTATTCCTACCCTGGGGGCTTCATCAGGAGCTGGTCGTATAAGACTTGCCGTTGCAAAGGTACATTCTTTTAAAGAATTAATCAAATTTATAAATAATAAATCTATATTTCTTTTAAGTCTTGTATCATTTGAATAGGCTGTGCGCTTTTAAATACAGCACTTCCAGCTACTAATATTGTTGCTCCAGCATCTTTTACAGCTCGGGCATTATTTATATCTACGCCACCATCTACTTGAATCAACGTTTTTAAATTTCGCTCTGCTATATATTTTTTTAATGCGGCAATTTTATCGATACTCGCGGGTATAAACTTCTGTCCACCGAAACCTGGATTGACACTCATAATAAGTACATAATCTAATTCGTGGATGATATCCTCTAAAAAATGAATTGGAGTATGAGGATTCAATACTATACCGGCTTTCATTCCAAGTGATTTTATTTCTTGTATAGCCCGATGAATATGCGTACAAGATTCCCAATGAATACTGATAGCATCCGCACCATATTTTTTAAAATCGGCAATATAACGTTCAGGTTGTTGAACCATTAAATGTACATCACATATTTTAGTAGTTTTTTTTCGAATGGCTTCTAAAATGGGGAACCCAAAGGAAATATTAGGGACAAACATCCCATCCATCACATCGATGTGAATCCATTCGGCAACACTTTGGTTAATCATTTCAATTTCTTCTCCTAATTTAGAGAAATCGCAAGCTAAAACAGAAGGGGCAATGATGATACTCATGATTCTTGTATTTGCTCCAAAATTATTACATAGCCTGCATATTATAGGGAAGTATTTAACAACAATTTGATAACATCCTTTTAATGAATTGCTATTTAGCTAGCTGTAAGTAGGTTTTTTGTAACCTTGATAAGAAACTTACGTATAAAGTCGTACCAACTTAAAAATACAATGAAACGATTCTTATATATAATGCTTTTAAGCATTCCTATAACTACACATGCACAAGTGTACTTAGATCCGGAGCCTATCAAGGCTTACGACTTCTAAGAATACATCAAAAATGATTCTTTTTATGCCTATAATCCTAAAACCATACATTACGTAGAATACAATACAGGCTCTATCAGTTTAAAATATATTTTCGATTTATTTGCGAATATTACGCATATCAATCCTAATACTTCTAATGTAACTTTACATATTTATAAACCAGGTAAAAGAGCATCTAAGCCTTATAGTTATGTAGATGTATTTCTAGATAATACAGGTTATATCATCCCTGAAACTTGGTATAAATATTATGAAAATTGTTTTTCAGAATTCTTTAAAGGCTTACAAACGCAATCCATTTCTTCTAAAGTAAGCGACAAAAAACATATTCGATTTTTTGATAATGAAAATATGATTTTCTTCAATGTATATCTATATTCAGAAGGCACTAGAAACTATATTAAAATTCTAGTGAATGAAAGAGATATGGTTATAGAAAATCAAATTACACAAGAAAACCTTTCTAAATCGAATAATTTAAGTGCTATAACAAAGGATAATTAAGCGGTTCCGCTTCATTCATAATCGCATAAACCTTATTGAAAATTTCTTCGGCATTGGGTTTAGAGAAATAATCGCCATCCGAACCATACGCACTACGATGATCTTTAGCGGTTATCGTTAATGGTTTCGCATCTAAGTATAAATACGCATTTTGTTCTTCTATCAATTTTTGCAATAGATACGAACTCGCGCCTCCTTCTACATCTTCATCTACAATCACAATACGATTTGTTTTTTTAATCGATTGGATACAATCATGAGCGATATCAAATGGGAATAAACTTTGGGCATCGATCAACTCTACAGAGATTCCATGTTCTTTTAGAAATTCAATAGCTTCGGCACAAACACGCAAAGTGCTACCATAACTCAACATGGTGATATCTTCGCCTTTTTCTATCACTTCCACTTTACCAATGGCTAAACTGAATTCGTTTAAGTTCTCAGGCATTTGTTCTTTTAAACGATAGCCATTTAAACATTCGACAATGATAGCTGGCTCATCACTTTTCATCAAGGTATTGTAGAATCCAGCTGCTTGCGTCATATTTCTAGGCGTTAGAATATACATCCCTCTTAACGAGTGCAACATCATACCCATCGGCGAACCAGTATGCCAGATACCTTCTAATCTATGACCACGTGTACGAATAATACATGGCGCTTTTTGTCCGCCTTTGGTTCTATACTGTAAAGTAGTTAAATCATCTACTAATGGCTGTAAACCATAAATCAAATAATCCAGATATTGAATTTCTGCAATGGGACGAATGCCGCGCATGGCTAATCCTATCGCTTGTCCCATAATACTCGCTTCTCTAATACCCACATCGAAAATTCTATGTTTCCCGTATTTTTCTTGTAAGCCAGAGAAACCTTGATTCACATCACCAATTTTACCCACGTCTTCGCCAAAAGCCACCACATTATCATATTGAGTAAATAGATTATCGAAGCATTTATTGATGATTTCAAATCCGTTTAATACAGTTGGTTCAGCGCTATAAATAGCAGGCACTTCGGTAACTTGTAAGGCATTTAAACTCGATTCGCTATACAAATGCGAACTATAACGATCTTTATTGATGGCCATCTGTTCGTTTAGCCAATTGGTCAACTGCTCTTTAGCAGGCGTTTGAATGCTTAAACAGGCACGTAAAGATTTATGAATCGCTTTCATCATATCTCTTCTATAAGGATCTAAGGCCGCATTTAATTCATTTTTAGCTTGTAAGATAACTTCTTTAGAAGTCTCATTATAAAGGTTTTGCAATAATTCATTGACAGTGTTTATTTCACTTTTAATCGGCTCACTGTATTTTTTCCAAGCATTCTTTTTAGCGGTGTTTACCGTTTCTTTAGCTTCTAATTCGATTTGATTTAATTGAGCTTCATCAGCGATAGCATTATTCAATAACCAAATTCGCATTTGACGAATACAATCAAATTCTTTTTCCCAATTTAAGCGTTCGCTATCTTTATATCTTTCGTGTGAACCAGAAGTAGAGTGCCCTTGCGGTTGAGTAACTTCCACGATATGAAAAATAGCAGGTATATGTGTTTCTCTAATTTTTTTCACGCCTTTTTCATAAGCTTCACATAAAGAAGCATAATCCCAACCTTTCACGGTATAAATATCGAATCCTTGTCCGTTTTCATTCAGTTTCATTCCGCTCAAAGCTTCCGAAATAGAGCCTTTTACAGTTTGATACTTTCTAGGAACAGAAATGCCATAGCCATCATCCCAAATGCTGATTGCTGCAGGTACTTTCAAAACTCCAATCGCATTAACCGCTTCCCAAAATACGCCTTCAGAAGTAGACGCATCACCAATGGAAGTAAAAACCACTTCATCGCCATTCGAAGAGAATTGCGTATAGTTTTTCAATTCGGGGTTATTGCGATACATTTTAGAAGCTTGTGCTAAACCAACGGCACGTATCATTTGAGAGGCAGTAGGAGAGGTATCAGAAGCACTATTTTTTTGTGCAGTTAAATCTTTCCAATGACCCTGTTCATCTAAATTTCGAGAGGCAAAATGCCCATTCATTTGTCGACCAGCGCTGGCAGGCTCTTCATTTACATCTGGAATAGCATATAATTGAGCGAAATATTGTTCGAGGGTAGTGATACCGCTGGCAAGCATCCAAGTTTGATCGCGGTAGTAGCCACTTCTAAAGTCGCCGTTTTTAAAAGTTTTTGCAAGAGCGATTTGAGCCAATTCTTTTCCATCGCCAAAAATTCCAAACTTGGCTTTACCGGTTAA
>CANHVE010000058.1 GCA_947464015.1 Saprospirales bacterium
AATAATACTTCATTTGGAAATACCTTCTATTTCTACTTCTACGATTGGGTGATCGAAAATCAATCATTAACTTGTAAAAGTGCATTTGTACCTGTAACTATTACAGTAATTGATAATACAGGTATCAATCCAAACGATATGGTACAAGGAGTATTCTTCTATCCAAATCCTTCAACTACACAAATTACAGTAGTAAATAACGAAGCGAATGCCATTCAAATTAAATTGATGAATGCGCAAGGAGCGATAGTAAAAGAAATGAATACTGTATCTAAAGAAACACTTTTAGATGTATCTACGTTAGCGAAAGGAAATTATATGATGGAAGTAACTAAAGGCGATAAAAAATCTACGTATAAAGTAGTGATTAACTAATTTATATTTAAAATAGGTAAAAGCTCGTCGCGCGTTAAGTGTGACGAGCTTTTTTTATGATTAAAATTTCAAATTAATTTAAAGCAAAAAAAAATCCCAAGTTTGCACTTAGGATTTTTTGGAGGTCGGTGGCGGATTCGAACCGTCGTAGGAGCTTTTGCAGAGCTCAGCCTAGCCACTCGGCCAACCGACCATTTATAAAAGGACTGCAAAAATAAGCATATTTATTTTATTTCATATAAAAAAGAACTATAAATTTTAATTAGAAACAATCGCGCATACAAAATAATTCCCTTAAAATTATAATTGCACTTTTACCAATCCTTTAAAGCCTTTGATAGGAGCATTGGTTTTAGTGATAGTAACTTGTATTTGTTTTTTCTTGAGTTTAAATGTTTGTGCCATATTTTTTTGTATTCGTCCCGCTACATGTTCAATTAATTTAGAAACGATATCCATTTCTTTTTTACAGATTTCAAATACGATAGCATAATCATAGGTATCTTCGAGTGCATCGCTTTTAGCGGCTTGGCTGATATCTACATCTAACACTACATCCACTATAAAAATAGTCCCTACTTTATTCTCTTCAGGATAAACCCCATGATAAGCTTTAAAGCTCATGTTTTCGATATGTATTTTACTCATTGTGTATATTGATATTGCAAAACTCCATAATAAAAATTAAAAGCAATAAATAAATATAGAATTGCTTTTTACTTAATTCTTAGCTCCAAAAATACAATCTATGCAAGTGAGAAAGTATTTTATGAAGAAATTAATTTTATGCAGATTAATTATTAAGTTATTAAATTGAATTATAAATATCATTTTAATTAATATCAAGTAATAGAATCATTAATTTATTCTACACAACAAACTTATTCTTCTTAATTTTGTTCCTCAATTATATTTCAAAAAAATAAGATTAACATGACAGTCGACAAATACCAATTTCACGATTATTATCAAGTAGATGATTTGCTTACAGAAGAGCATAAACTGATTAGACAAACAGTAAGAGATACACTTACTAAAGAGTTAAGTCCAGTAATAAATGATTATGCTCAAAAAGCAGAATTCCCTAAACAATGTATTAAAATATTTGGCGATTTAGGCGTATTCGGTCCTACAATCCCTACCGAATATGGTGGTGCAGGGCTCGATGATATTTCATATGGTATTATGATGCAAGAAATTGAACGTGTCGATTCAGGTTTGCGTTCAACTGCTTCTGTGCAAGGTTCCTTAGTAATGTATCCGATTTATAAATTTGGAACAGAAGAACAAAAAAGAAAATTTTTACCCAAATTAGCGAAAGGCGAAATGGTGGGTTGTTTTGGTTTAACCGAGCCTAATCACGGGTCTAATCCATCGGGTATGGAAACCAATTATAAAGATATGGGCGACCATGTACTTTTAAATGGTGCAAAAATGTGGATCTCTAATTCTCCTATCGCTGATGTGGCAGTAGTTTGGGCAAAAAATGAAGCAGGTGAAATCAGAGGCTTATTAGTAGAAAGAGGGATGGAAGGTTTCTCAACGCCTGAAACACATAATAAATGGTCGTTACGTGCGAGTATCACAGGCGAATTAGTATTCAATAATGTGAAAGTGCCTAAAGCGAATTTATTCCCTGATATCAAAGGATTAAAAGGTCCATTGACTTGTCTTTCTTCTGCTCGTTACGGTATCGCTTGGGGCGCTATTGGTGCCGCTTTAGATTGCTACGATACGGCTTTAAGATATACCAAAGAAAGAGAACAATTTGGAAGACCTATCGCAGGATTCCAATTGACTCAAAAGAAATTAGCCGAAATGATTACAGAAATCACCAAAGCACAATTATTAGTGTGGAGATTAGGGGTTTTGAAAAATGAAGGTAAAGCTACACCAGCACAAATCTCTATGGCCAAAAGAAATAGTTGTGATATGGCGTTATTCGTAGCGCGTACTGCTCGTCAAATGCTAGGCGGAATGGGTATTACAGGCGAATATCCAATCATGCGTCATATGATGAATCTAGAAACAGTATTGACTTATGAAGGAACTCATGATATCCATTTATTGATCACGGGTATGGATGTTACTGGATTAGATGCCTTTAGATAAGCACATTCAATAAACATACTATTCACATAAATAGCAGTTTTATCCACGTAAATTATCGGGTTATCCACTGTAATTGAAGGCTTGCAAACAGGTTTTTCTACTTTTTGAAAATGCAAGACTTGTGAATAAATTATTTATGGCTCATAATGAGCTACTTAAAAAGTAAACAAACAAAGTGTATTAGTTAGTGGTAAGTATTTCGTAACTTAGAGAGCAGAGCCAATACATTTGTTTCATCAAATTAATCATTAAGATATTTCGTTTAAAAGCGACGTATTTATATATAAAACAGGAGAAGGAATTATGTCTGAAATGTCAGAATCAATAAGAAATTTAGCACGATCTACACGTAAAAAATCGGGATTGGATTTATCATCATACGAGTTTGGTAAAATTCCACCAAAAGCGATTGAGCTCGAAGAAGCCGTATTAGGGGCTTGTTTAATAGAAAAAGAAGCACTCGATGTGGTAGTGGATATTTTACAACCGCATTCATTTTATTTAGATGCGCATCAAAAAATTTATAGAGCCATCAAAACGCTTTATGGCGAAAGTAAAAATGCGGCAGTTAAACCGATTGATATACTAACCGTAGCCGAACAATTACGTTCTACAGGCGAATTGGAAGAAATTGGTGGTCCGTATTATTTAGCTGAGTTAACAAATCGTATTGCTTCTGCAGCCAATGTAGAATATCATGCACGTATCGTTTCCGAAAAATATATTCAACGCGAATTGATTCGTGTTTCTTCTAACATCATTAAAGATGCTTATGAAGATACTACCGATGTATTCGAATTATTAGATGATGCAGAGAAAAATCTTTTTGCTATTGCCGAAGAAAACTTAAAACGTAATGGAGATCAAATCGGGAATGTTATCACCAATGAGTTATTTGAGATTTCGAAACGTATGGCTAAATCGAAAGATGGAGATGTACTTACTGGAGTAGGTTCGGGCTTTACCGAACTAGACCGAACAACAGCAGGTTGGCAAAAATCAGATTTGATTATTTTAGCGGCTCGTCCGGGGATGGGGAAAACCTCCTTCACCCTAGCAGTGGCTCGTAATGCGGCTTTAGATATGGGTAAACCAGTGGCTTTATTCTCGCTTGAGATGACCACCAATCAGTTAGTGCAACGTTTGATTTCAATGGAAGCTGAAATCAATGCGGATAAGCTTCGTAAAGGAACCTTAGAGCCTTTTGAGTGGACGCAATTAACTACCAGAGTAGATAAACTTCAAAAAGCACCGATTATTATCGATGATTCACCTTCTTTAAATATTTTCGAATTACGTGCTAAATGTCGTCGTTATAAAGAGCGTTATGGCATCGAAATGATTATGATTGACTACTTACAGTTGATGTCGGGGGGAAGTAGCGATGGAAAATCGAATGGTAACCGTGAACAAGAAATCAGTCAAATTTCACGTTCTCTAAAAAGTATCGCCAAAGAGTTGAATGTGCCGGTAATTGCACTTTCGCAGTTGAGTAGAGCGGTGGAGACGAGAGGCGGGGTCAAAAGACCAATGTTATCCGATTTAAGGGAATCAGGAGCGATAGAGCAAGATGCCGATATGGTTATTTTCTTATATCGTCCAGAGTATTATGAGATTTATCAAGATGAAGATGGTAATGATACACGTGGACTTGCGGAAGTAATTATAGCTAAGCATAGAAATGGGGCATTAAAAACGATTAAAACCAAGTTTATCAACCATTTTGCGAAGTTTATGAATTATGAACCGAATGGTTTTGAAGGATTTAGTCCAGCTCAAATCAATACAAATGCAGGTACTACAGACGATAGTAATATGCCACAGGGGCAATATAAAATCTTGAAATCTAAAATGAATGACGAGGACTTAGATACTCAGTTTGGTGGAGATGCTCCATTTTAATCTAACTCCATTTCATACAAATCAAGTAAATAAAGAGGTTGAAGGCAAAAACCAGCTATTTAGCTCGGGAAGTGTTTCCAATTGAAAATATTTGTGCTTTTCTTTAGATAAAATAAGCATTTTCAATAAAAAACACTACTTTTGCACCTCATTTTTATATAGTAAAACAAACAAAAACAGAAACTATGCAGGCAAAAGGAATGATCAAATTTTTTTTAATACTACTTGCCCTAGTATGTATTTTCCCAATTTTTTATACCGTAGTATCTAGAAATTACGAGCAAAAAGCAGATATGTACGCTATGTCCAAAATCAAAGGATATAACGAAAATACTGCAACAATTGAGGTAAAAGATTCAGTAAACTATTTAAAATCTCAATTAAAAAGAGCGTTTTTAGATTCTTTAGGAGGTAAAGATGTTTCTGCAGGTTTAGGCATTACACTAAACAAAGCTATGGAAAACCAATTAAGCCTTGGTTTGGATTTAAAAGGTGGTATGAGTGTAGTGATGGCCATTGAACAAGATGATGTTCTAAAACAATTATCAAACAATTCTAAAGATCCGCAGTTTTTGAAAGCATTAGCGAATGCGAATGAAATGCAAAAATCTAAAGCAGATGCTTATTTAGATTTATTTAAAGTGGAGTTTGAAAAAATCAACCCAAATTCAAAATTAGCCAGTTTGTTTATGAACCAAAAATTTGATGGTAAAATCAATTTTGGAATGAGCAATGATCAAGTAATCGCAGTATTAAAAACTTTTGTAGATGCTTCTGCAGAAAACACTTTTAAAGTAGTTAAAACGCGTATCGATCAATTTGGGGTAAATCAACCAAACGTTAACTTAGAAAAAACAACGAATAGAATTATTCTTGAATTACCAGGTGTAGATGATCCTAAACGTGTGGAGAGTATTCTTCAAACAACTGCAGAATTAGGTTTCTGGAGAACTTATGAAAATAAAATTATCGGTAATATCCTTTTCAATAAAGCCAATGATGTTTTGAGAGATATCAAAACTATGGAGAAAAAGAAAATGGGTTCTAATACTAAAGACACCACTGTTATGGCTGCAGTAGCGAATGAAGAAGGTGCTTCTTCTATTTCTAATATTGCTGGTGCAAAAATAGATACTGGTGCAAAAGCAAAAATAGATACAGCTGCTAAAGCAGAAAAAATTGATTCCACATTCAATCCTTTATTTGATGTATTATCTCCAAACATTACTCAAATGGAAGGGAATCAAAAAGGTCAAATGTGGGGACAAGGTTGTTTAGTAGGTTATGCTCGTCAAGCGAATATGGCGAAAGTAGAAGCATTATTAGCTTACGACCAAGTGAAAGCGTTATTACCACAAGATTGTAGATTGATCTGGTCTGCAAAAAGCATCAGCGATAAAGATAAAGTATACGGGTTATATGCTATCAGAGATAAAGGTAATTTACGTACTGCACCACTTTCTGGTGATGTAATTATTGATGCTACTCCAAGTTTCGATCAAAATGGAAATCCAATTGTTAACTTGAAAATGGATGCAACAGGTGGTGAAAAATGGAGAATGATGACTTCTGAAGCTTCTAGTCATAAAGGGGATTTAGAAGATCCAAAAGAACAAATCGCTATCGTGTTAGATAATAAAGTATTCTCTGCTCCAGTGGTGAATGGTGAGATTGCAGGTGGTGAATCACAAATTACAATGGGTACAGCTAAAGATGGTATTCAAGAATCACAAGATTTAGCAAACGTACTTAAAGCAGGTAAATTAGATGCAAAAACTAGAATTATTCAAGAGTCTGTTGTAGGTCCTACTTTAGGAAAAGAAGCAAGTGCAAAAGGTTTAATGTCATTCTTAATAGCATTAGTTGTTGTTTGTATCGTAATGGTATTCTATTATAATACGGCTGGTATCATTGCTGATATTTCTTTAGTGATAAACTTATTCTTTATTATTTGTGCTATTATTGGTTTACATACTGCACTTACGCTTCCAGGTTTAGCAGGGATTATCCTTACTATCGGTATGGCGGTAGATGCTTCTATTATTATATTTGAGAGAGTGCGTGAAGAATTAGCTAAAGGCAAAACTCTTGCAATGGCTATTCAAGATGGTTTCTCTAAATCGTATTCAGCTATTATCGATGCCAACGTTACAAACTTCTATACCGCATTAATTCTTTATTTATTCGGTAAAGGTCCTATCAAAGGATTCGGAACAATCTTGATGATTGGTATCGGTTCTTCATTTATTACAGGGGTTATTTTATCTAGAATTATTTTCGAAGATTTCTTCGTAGCTCGTAATAAAGATGTAAAATTTGACACTCCTTTTTCTAAAGGTTTATTTAAAAATTTCAATTTCGATTTCATCGGAAAAAGTAAATTCTTTATTGGAGTATCTGTATTTGTAATTGCAATTGGTTTAATTTCAGCACTTACAAGAGGCTTCGATTTAGGAGTAGATTTCCAAGGGGGTAGAAAATATGTAATTAAATTTGATAAAGAAGTTGGTTTAACAGAAGTAAGTAAAGATATGGCTACTTCTTTAACAGGTGCTCCTATCGTTAAAACATTTGGTACAACAGGTGATAAAATACAAGTAACTACTTCTTATTTAGTAGAACAAGATAATCCAGTAGCTGATTCAATCGTGATGTTGAAAGTGTATGATGCTGCTAAAAAACATTATAAAGTGGCTCCTTCAATTGAAATGTTCAGAACATCTAAATACGTTGAAAGTACAAGTAAAATAGGTGCTACTATCGCAGAAGATATTAAGAATAGTTCATTCATTACATCTATCATTGCTATCATCGGTATCTTTATTTATATCGTTATCCGATTCAGAAAATGGCAATTTGGTGCGGGTGTAGTTGTTTCCTTAGTACATGACGTGGCCTTTACATTAGGAATCTTCTCTTTATTCAAAGGTATTTTACCTTTCTCTTTAGAGGTTGATCAAACAATCATTGCAGCCGTTCTTACCTTAATCGGTTATTCGATGAACGATACTGTCGTGGTATTTGACCGTATTCGTGAAAACTTAAGAGAAGGAAAACACTTAACACTTAAAGATTTATTTGATCACGCGATGAATAGTACTTTAAGTAGAACGATTATGACTTCATTCTATACATTTACTACGATGGTAATCATCTTCATCTTTGGAGGTGAAAGTGTTAGAGGTTTCTCATTTGCGATGATCTTAGGTATTATCGTAGGTACTTATTCTTCTATCTTTATTGCCGCTCCAGTGGCTTACCACTTATTAAAAGGTAATTTAGAAGAAGCTAAAAAATAATAATAGTATTGTTTGATATAAAAAGGCTATTTCTTAAATGAAATAGCCTTTTTTGTTTAATTTTTTATACGATATATTTTTATTAGTATACTTAAATTTAGGATGAAAAAATTTATTCATTCATGTAATTCATATTTGTATAACAGATTATCATGAAACAAGTTTTATTCTAAAAAGACTATTGATATTGATTTATATCAGCTCAATTTTATGGCTTAAATCGCATTTTCATCTGAAGTAGAGCTTAATTTATTAGTATCTTTGCACCACTATGAGCAGTATTCAAGAAGAAATTGACAAACGAAAAACATTCGGCATTATCAGTCACCCCGATGCCGGTAAAACGACTTTAACCGAAAAATTTCTATTATATGGTGGAGCTATTCAAACAGCAGGTGCTGTAAAATCAAATAAGATTAAGAAAAGTGCTACATCCGATTTTATGGAAATTGAACGTCAAAGAGGAATCTCTGTTGCTACTTCCGTTATGTCATTTGAATATGATGGTCGTATTGTCAATTTGCTTGATACGCCAGGTCACAAAGATTTTGCGGAAGATACCTATAGAACTTTAACAGCAGTGGATAGTGTAATCATAGTGGTTGATTGTGTGAAAGGGGTTGAGGAACAAACTCAAAAATTGATGGAAGTTTGTAGAATGCGTAATACGCCAGTAATCGTATTTATCAATAAATTAGATCGTGAAGGAAAAGATCCTTATGATTTATTAGATGAGATTGAAGAGAAATTGAAAATCAAAGTACATCCTCTATCATGGCCTATCAATAGAGGTTCTTTATTTAAAGGCGTATATAATATTCATAAAAAATATTTGAATTTATTTCGTGCAGGTTCCCAAAAAGTAGAAGAAGAATCACTTTCTATTCATGATTTAAGTGTGAAAGAATTAGATATAGAAGTAGGGGAACAAGATGCTAATAAACTGCGTGAAGATATAGAATTGATTGAAGGAGTATATGGCTCTTTAAATAAACAAGATTATTTAGATGGTACAATTGCACCGGTATTTTTTGGTAGTGCGATTAATAATTTTGGTGTCAAAGAATTATTAGAATCCTTTTTGGAATTAGCGCCTACACCGGGAAGTAGACCAACCGACAAAGGAGATGTGTTTCCTACCGATAAAGATTTTAGCGGGTTTATATTTAAGATACATGCCAATCTAGATCCTAAGCATAGAGACCGTATTGCATTTTTAAGAGTTTGTAGTGGTAAGTTTGAACGGAATAAATTCTTTTATCAAGTAAGAACTAAAAAAAATACTAAATTCTCTTCGCCATTTTCATTTTTAGCTTCTGCCAAAAATATCGTAGATGAAGCCTATCCAGGCGATGTTATCGGTTTGTATGATACTGGTAATTTTAAAATAGGAGATACGCTCACCGAAGGAAAAGATTTTAATTTTCAAGGAATACCTAGCTTTTCGCCAGAGCTTTTCAAAGAATTAGTAAATACTGATCCGATGAAAACAAAACAATTGGAAAAAGGAATTCAGCAATTGACAGATGAAGGCGTTGCACAGTTGTTTACGCACGAATTAGGCAATAAGAAAATTGTAGGGGTTGTAGGCGATTTACAATTTGAAGTAATTCAATACCGATTACAACATGAGTATAAAGCATCGTGTATGTTTCAGCCTATTTCCTTACATAAAGCTTGTTGGATTACATCCGATAATAAAGCAAAAATGGATGAATTTTGTAGGGTTAAATATCAATACATCTATAAAGATAAAGATGGGAATATCGTATTCTTAGCGGAGAGTGCTTGGGTATTGAATGTAGCTCGCGAAAATTATCCCGAGATTGAATTCCATACTACAAGTGAATTTAAAACCAAACAGAAAGCTTAAATTAAGTGTTTAGTTTTTTGATTTTGTCTTTAATAATTTGAGCTTGTTTTTTCTCTTCTTCTAATTTGTTTTTGACATCTTCTAACATGCTATTCGCATTTTTTGATTTAGCAAAAAACAATAGATTATTTTCCTTCTGACTAATACTATTCTCCAATTTATTTAATTCTTCTTTTAGCTTCATTTTCTCTGCACGAACAATCTGAGCGGCTTCTGGATTAGATTTCATTTTGCCTACTAAAGCATTAAATTGCATCTCATCTAATTGCGACGAAGTTAAATTAAGTTTCTTCATGGTGCTCTGAATAGCATCATTATATAATTTCGTGATTTTCTCTTTCTCATTTTTAGGTACAAATCCAATGCTATTCCATTCGTTTTTAAAAGCGTCAATTTGATTTAAACTTTCATCTAAAGTAGCTGCTGCAATAAAGTGCTGTATACGGGTAATCAACTGAATTTTCTTACTTAGATTTTCTTGTTCTTCATTTAGTTGAGTTTCAAAATGTTTTTTCTTCGCTTCAAAAAATTCATCACAATGACTTCTAAATGTTTCCCATAATTTATTGTCACTATTGTATCCTGCAGTTGGAGCATCTTTCCATTCTTTTTGTAAAGCAATTATTTTTTGAGTGTTATTAGCCCAATCATAACTGTTTTTAATACTCGCTACTTTTTCAATCAATGATTCTTTCGCCACTCTACCAGCTTCATATTTACTCTTTAAAGCATCATAAAAGGTTTTTTTCTGATCAAAAAATCCATTGCATAATTCTCTAAATTTATTCCATGCTTCTTCATTCTCTTTCTTTTTAGCAAAGCCAATTTTTTTGTAGCTTTCTTGAAAGGCAATGACCTCCTTCGTCATATCTTCAAAATGCTTCGCTGATTTGAATTCTTTCTGGAGAGCAACTGTTAACTTTTCAATCAATTCATTCTTCAGGGCTAAATTTTGAGTCATGCTCTCATATATAGCATGATGATGTGCTTGTATTTTTTGATAGATTGAATTCAATAATTCTTTAAATGAATCACGTAATTTTTCCCATTCTGTATCTAATGTCGGGCCTATTTCATCCCATTCGTTTTGTAAATTTTTTACACCCGCTTCCAGTTCTTTAATATTCGTTTGCTCCGATAAAGTTTTGAGTCGTTCAATTATAGCACTTTTCAATTGAGCATTCTTTTTTAAGTCATGCTCTTGTAGATCTTTAAATATTTTTATAGTATAGAAAAACTGCTCATTATAAAAACGATAATCTCGTTGTAATGCTAAGTAATGTTTTTCAGGTACATTGCCTATTGAACGCCATAAATCTTTTAATTCATTAAATTGTTTAAATGCCTCTCCTAGAGAATCCATAGGTTTTTCGGCCAATTCTTTCAATTTGGCAATCACATCACGTTTCGCAATTAAATGATTGTTTTCTTCAGTTGCTTTTGCTATAGTCAATTTTTCAACTCGACTATGAATTGTATTACATAAATCGTTGAATATATTTTCATCGGCGCTATTGTCAGACATTTCTTCTGTATTGTCATCTTCAGTAGTAGCAAGTTCAGGTTGATTTTTTTTACTTTGCTGAAATTCAGCCTTTATGGCTTCTAATTTAGTAGCAGTTTGTTCAGTTATCTCTTCTTGTAACAATTGTTCCAGTTGTTTGATTATTTCTTTCATTATCATTAATTATAGTCTATTCAATTACATTATGTTATTACAAAGTTGATAAAAATTATTGAAAATATATACAGAAAATCAATAATAATAAGCTTTTTAGTCTTATTTTTATGGAATAGTTTGTGCGTAGTAAGATATCCTCACTAAAAATATATAATATTATGAAAAAATTAAGCCTATCCATTTTACTTTTAATTTGCATGAATGCAATTATTGCCCAAGAAATAGATTCTGTAAAAATTATAAGTAATCAATTAAGTTCCTTACAATCGGCATTAAAAGAGCTTGAAAGTACTAAAGACAAGCTAACTTCAGGAATTGAAAAAAGCAAGAAAGAAATTAATGAAGACGAGACAGGCATTAAAGAAAATGATGCTAGTATCACTACCAATAAAAGTGCGTATGATGCAAAAAACCTGATTCTTGTAAAAGAAAAAGAAGCGATAAATCAGATGAATCCAACAGCCATTCAAGAGCATATGAAAGAAATTGATGGGGAATTGAAAAAAACTCAATCAGATAAAGATAAAGCCAATAAAGAAATCGCAGGAAAATTAGCTCAAATAGAAAAATTAAGAGCTGAAATTGATGTATTAAATCAGACTCTTAAACAGTGTGATGCAGTCATATTAAGTAAAAAATCTGAATATGATAAATTAAACTTAACCCTTACAAACAATAATCTTGAAGAAAGACAGAAAAATTTAAAAACCATGGAGAATGACTTAAGTAAATTGCAAAATGAATTAGATAAAATTGCTAAAAATACCGAAACTAGAAAAACGAATATTAATTCAAACAAAACCAATATCACTACTTCGGAAGAAACACTGAAAACATTGACTCCTTCAATAGCTGCTAAACAAGCAGAAGTTGATAAAGTGAAAAAACAATTAGATGCTTTAAAAGCAAAGCAAAAATAATTTAAACTATCCTTTCTTATAAAAACAGCGAAATCCTACTTTTGAGTAGTGTTTCGCTGTTTTTTTTTAGGGGTTATTAGGAGTTTGTATATATAAAAAAAGTTCCTACCTTTGCGCTTCATTATTAATCAATAAAATATACTTAAATGCCATATTTATTTACATCCGAATCAGTATCTGAAGGACACCCAGATAAAGTAGCTGACCAAATATCTGATGCACTTATCGATAATTTCTTAGCTTTTGATCCTAGCTCTAAAGTAGCTTGCGAAACCTTAGTAACTACAGGTTTAGTAGTGTTAGCGGGCGAAGTAAAATCTAAAACTTATTTAGATGTTCAAGTAATTGCTAGAGATGTAATTAAAAAAATCGGATATACCAAAGGGGAATATATGTTTGATAGTAACTCTTGTGCGGTTTTATCAGCTATTCACGAACAATCTCCTGATATCAATCAAGGGGTTGAAAGAAAAGATAAAAAGAAACAAGGTGCGGGCGATCAAGGGATGATGTTTGGTTATGCAACCAACGAAACGGCTAACTATATGCCTTTAGCATTAGATATCGCTCACGCAATTTTGATTGAATTAGCAGCAATGCGTAGAGAAATGAAAGAAATTAAATACTTACGTCCAGATGCAAAAAGCCAAGTGACCTTAGAGTATGATGATAATAACAATCCAATTCGTATCGATGCAATCGTAATCAGTACACAACACGATGATTTTGATACAGAACCTAAAATGTTAGCTAAAATCAGAAAAGATATCATCGATTTATTGATTCCACGTGTAATGAAGAAATATCCGATGTACAAACATTTCTTCAATAATAAAATTAAATACCATATCAACCCAACTGGTAAATTCGTAATCGGTGGTCCTCACGGAGATACGGGTTTAACTGGTAGAAAAATTATCGTTGATACGTACGGAGGAAAAGGTGCACATGGTGGTGGTGCTTTCTCTGGTAAAGATCCAAGTAAAGTAGATAGAAGTGCAGCATATGCTACACGTCATATTGCTAAAAACTTAGTGGCTGCAGGACTTTGTAAAGAAGTATTAGTACAAGTTTCGTATGCTATTGGGGTGGCTGAACCAATGGGTATCTTTATCGATACATATGGTACAGCAAATGTAAAAATGACGGATGGTGATATCGCTAAAAAAGTTCAGAAGATTTTTGATATGACTCCTTACGGTATCGAAACAAGATTGAAATTAAGAAATCCAATCTACAGCGAAACGGCACAGTATGGTCATATGGGAAGAAAAAATGAAATAGTGACTAAAACCTTTACTTCTCCAGATGGTAAAAAAATCAAAAAAACAGTGGAGTTATTTACTTGGGAAAAATTAGACTATGTAGCTAAAGTAAAAGCAGCTTTTGGAATTAAAAAATAATTTCAATTCAATATAAAATGAAAAAGTCCGAAATTATTTTCGGACTTTTTTATGTGAATATAGTTATAAGTTACAATCTTTCTAGGTCCCTCCCTTTGCCTTATACCTTTTATATCGCTCAAATGCAGCAGTGATATAGGCTGCTAAATCATAATCGTTTACTGATTTGATATACTCATCATTTAAGCCCATAAAATCAATAAAATCATTTAAGGTGGCATCATCCATGTCTAATATTTCATAACTGATATAATTACGAAGTAACTCCTTTAAAAAAGTTTTTCGTCTATCATCATTCTCTAGTTTCTCTACTTCACGCTTTTGCTTTTCAGTCTTGCTAAATAGCTCGTATAAAGCTGTAAACGGACTTTCCAAGGCATTTACTTTTTGATAGGTATTCGTGTTTCTAATCCCTAATTCATCTTTTTGTTTCTGTAATTCTTTAATCGTTTTTACATCATATACGGTCACTTCTTTCAAGGTTTGTATATTCTTTTTTAAATACACATTCAAAGCAAAAGTATCTGTATTGATCACGCTGTCTTTTAAACAAACTTTTTGTAAATAATATCCAATCGATGAAAATAACAAGGTATCATTCTGATGAATAGTCATTTGAAAAGTGCCATCTGAATTGGCCATCATTCCTTGGTTTTGTGTTTTATTTGCGATAACAGGAAATACAATTAAATACTTGTTTTCATCCAATATTTTCCCTTTAATGTATATTGTTTTTTGAGCATCTACTATTCCTATACAACAGCAGCAAAGTAGATATAAGCAAATTATTTTTTTCATTTTTTCATGCTGTTTTGAATCTGACGAAAAATGATATCGCTACCTCCACTATTCATTTGAACATATTGAGCTGCTGCAGCACATGTTCTTTCATAAGTAGTGTTATCTGTTTCAAATAGTGCTATTCGATCTTCTATTTCTTTACTCGTATATACTACTGTTGCAATTTCTTTAGCAATCAATACTCCACACTCATATTGCTTTTGATGATGAGGACCAAATATTACCGGCTGATGATAAACGATTGCCTCTAACACATTATGCACACTCGTTCCAAAACCTCCACCAACATACGCATATTTTCCTACGCGATATAAACTAGCCAACATCCCCATATTATCGATAATAATTACATTTTCAAAGCTAGTTCCTTTCTTCCCTAATTGCGAAAA
>CANHVE010000059.1 GCA_947464015.1 Saprospirales bacterium
GGCTCGAAAGTCGAATATAGTATCAATCAAAAACATTGGTCGAAACAAAAGAATATGGTGGAAGTATTCTTTAGTAGAGTAAGATAAATAGTTTAAGAAGTTGCTTGATGCACTTCTTGAAATGCACTTCCTAAAAATTCAATAATATCAGAAGCGATTAAACTTTCTTTACTTTGACTTTTTGTAATAGCGATATCAGCGGCTAATCCATGAATATAAACGCCTAATAAGGCAGCTTTGAGGATGTCTTTATATTGGGCGTACAATCCTGTAATTATACCAGTAAGCACATCTCCCGTTCCGCCTGTTGCCATTCCAGCATTTCCATTGACATTAAAATAACTGATTCCTCCAGGAGTGCTAATACAAGTATATCTACCTTTTAATAAGATTATCAATTGTAGTTCTTTCGATTTTTGTTTTTGTAATTCAAATCGCTGTGCAGCATTAGCACTCGGTCCAAACAATCGATCAAATTCTTTTACATGTGGAGTAAGTATACTTCCTTTCGGAATGAGTGCCAAAAGTTCAGGATGATTGGCTACTAAATTTATCGCATCAGCATCAATGATGATGGGATGTTGTTGTATGGATAAAAGTTGTGTGAAAATAGTTTTTGATACTTCACCTTGTCCTAAACCACAACCAATACCAATGGCTTGATAAGCTTCTAAGGAAGTAATATTAAAGGAATGTTTGTAATTAATCGTCATAGCTTCTGGTACACTGCTCTGAATTATATCGTTTTCAGTTTCGGGGATGAGCACACTTACCAAACCGGCACCACTTCTCAATGCCGCTTTTGAAGCTAATATGGCTGCTCCCATTTTCCCATGACTACCTGCAATAAGTAATGCATGACCATATGTACCTTTATGTGCAAATGCTTTTCGTTCGATTAAAAAAGAATGTAATAAATGTTTGTTGATGATGATTCGTTGTGCACGAACTTTGTTGAGATAGGCTTGATGTAAGCCAATATCCAGCACTATTATTTCTCCAGCATATTTGCCTGTTTCAACAAACATCAAAGTTTTTTTATAGCATTGAAAAGTTAAGGTATAATCTGCTTGAATAATACAATCTGTTCGTAAGTCAAAATCTGCCGATAAGCCAGAAGGCATATCGATACTAATTTTTTTGTTTGATAAGCTATTGATTTGTGTCACCCAATTTTTTTCTTTTCCTTCCAGTGCTCTTTGTACTCCAATTCCAAAAATAGAATCGATAATAATATCATTTTCATCTATAAGCCAATCTTCATTGATTGAAAAAATACAGGTAGGAAATAAATAGGTGAGTTCGTGTAGATTTTTTTTATTATCTATCGATTTTTGAAGGGAATCATCAATATATACTTTTATGTTGTATTGATGTTGTGCTAGTATTCGAGCAATAGCCAAACCATCACCACCATTATTTCCATTGCCACAAAAAATAGCGAAAGAGGTTTGTGTCGCATATTTATTCATGAGCCACTTGCAACAAGCAGCAGCAGCTCTTTCCATCAAGTCGATAGAGGAGATAGGTTCGTTTTCAATGGTAAAGGCATCCCATGCTTTTATTTCTGAGGTACTTAAAATATAGTCCATGGTTTGATAATTATATAGGGTCAATAAAACTTATTTTCCACTTCCTTTAAGAAGTAGCTGTTGGTATTTGGAGCTATTCGGAATATCAATTTTAGACATGATACGTAATGCATTTTCTTTTTCTACTTTATCACTTACATCAAATATGCTTGTAATCTCATTGCTTTTAGCTTGATTAAACAATTGTATTAAAATAGAATTAGGAGTATTGGTATTGATTGTATTTAATAAAGTGATTGCTTGTGTAATATTGGCTCTTGCTTTAACTGCATCATCATACATCATATCGATACCTTTAATATGATAGGTATATAATGCTTCTCTAAAAGTTTTGTATTTGCTCGCTTGTATATCTGTTATAAGATTTAATCTAGTTCTATCATTCATGTTGTTTTTCCAACCCGCATCAGAAGAATTAGCAGCTAGTTGAGCTAGGTTTTCTGCTTTTGTAAAAAAGCTAGTTCCTCCATTCATGCTATATGAATCATAATCTAAACCAATAATAATATTCGCATAGAAGGCAAAAGTATGCGTTAAGTTATTGAGGTAAGCATTTTCATTATAATCTAATTGGTCGTTCTCTTTATAATTAAAACTTAAATTTAAATCCTTCCAATTGAGCATGGTAGTTTTATAATCAGAGTTGAATACAGGTCTACTGCTTTGTATGGTTAATGTGCCATTAAAACTATTTTCAATAATATTCCCATCTTTTGTTTTAGCTTCTTCTACTTGTAATAAAATGGAACATTCAATTTTTTCATTGCTTTTAAAATTATCACTAGTCCATTTTGTATTATTCATAAAGTCATTTAAAGCTTGCTCTAATACTTTAAATATTTTTACGTTAGCTGTTTGAGTAATTTTTTGAGTATTGATGGTTACTTTACAATTCAATTCTTGTGCAATACTCGCCTGCATTACAAAAAATGTACTTAGAAAGATAATAAATTTACGCATGTATAAAAGGGATTAAATAGTCAATAATATCAATTGCAACTGCAGTTTTTGCTTTTAACTCAAATTTAGTTATTTTATTATATTTATCAAGGATTGTTATTTTATTTGTATCAACAGCAAAACCTGCTCCTACATCTTTTAAAGAATTTAAAATGATAAAATCAAGGTTTTTTTTGATTAGTTTTTGTTGAGCATGATATTCTTCTTCGTCTGTTTCTAGGGCAAATCCAACTAATACTTGATGCTCTTTTTTACGTTGGCCCATTTCTTTGAGAATATCTTTTGTTTTGACTAATGTCAGTTGCAGTTCTTCATCATTTTTCTTGATTTTCGAATCACTCACTACTTTTGGAGTATAATCGGCCACGGCAGCAGCATAGATGCCAATATCCATTTGTTCTGTAAAATAATCACAACAAGCCTCATACATTTGAGCGGCTGTTTCTACGCGTATTAAGTGAATATTTTTTTGTTGGCATTGAATGCTTACCGGACCCGAAATTAAAGTGACTATTGCACCCATCGAGGCTAATTGGTCGGCTAAGGCATAGCCCATTTTACCGCTACTACGATTCCCTATAAATCGAACTGGGTCGATTGGTTCATAAGTAGGACCAGCTGTAATAAGGATTTTTTTTCCGCTTAGTGGTGTCATAACTAGCTCAAAAGATTTTATTATAAAGGGTGAAACTAGATACTTTGTTGTATAAAAGCTAGAATTTCTTCAGGTTCTGCCATCCTACCTTCGCCTACTAAGCCACTGGCTAATTCGCCATTGCTTACTGGAATAATGCGTACGTTATCGGCTTGCAAAGTGGCAATATTTCTTTTGGTGCTTGGATGAGCCCACATATCTAAATCCATTGCTGGAGCGATACTTACTGGACATTTAGCACTTAAATAGGTGGCAAGTAAAAGATTATCGCAAATACCATTGGCCAATTTAGCAATCGTATTAGCACTTGCTGGAGCAATTAAAAATAAATCAGCCCATAATCCTAAGGCTACATGATTATTCCAATTGTTTTCAGAAACAATATCCAGAATAACCTCATTTTTACTTAAAGTAGATAATGTTAAAGGGGTAATAAATAAAGAAGCCGAGTGAGTCATTATGACTTTTACCTCGGCTTTTTCTTTGATTAATAAGCGAACTAAAGATGCTATTTTATAAGCAGCTATACTACCAGTTACACCTATAATTATTTTTTTATTTGCAAGCATTATGCTTCTGTAGACTCTTCGTCTGGATATCTGATATATAGTTCATCTTCTGTAAATTCACGAGTTGCTACAATTGTTGGATGAGGCAAACGCTCATAGAATCTAGAGATTTCAATTTGTTCACGATTTTCGTGTACTTCTTCTAAATTGTCAGTATGAGAAGAAAACTCTTTTAATTTAGCATGTAATTCTTCTTTTACTTCGCCAGAAATTTGATCAGCTCTTTTAGAAAGAATAGCTATACTCTCGTATACATTACCTGTTTTAGCTGCAAATTCTTTAATGTTTTGTGTTTCTATTACAGATACATTAGTAGCGAATTTGTGTTTTTTGTTTTTATCGATCATGAATGCTTATGATTTAGTAACGTTTTTATGATTTATGTTTAAATATAATTTTTCTGCTTCTCGCTTATATTTAGAACTGGCAAAGTTATCAATAAATTTCTGATAAACCTCATTAAAATGGGTAATTTTTTGATTTTTATCTACTTCTTCAGCATTTTCTACTATTAAATGATTGTTTTTTACGATTAAAAACTGCATTTTTTCATTTAATTTGTCCGCAGCGGCCTTTGTTTTAGCAACTTTAAAGCTGTTTTTATAGGCATTATAACTTCTTATTGCATCTTGATACAGCTTTTCTCTAGATTCTAATCTTGAAATAGAGGCAAAATTGAATTGTGAATTAATGACTTCATACTTAGCACTTTCTAAATATTTATCTGCTTCATCAATATACTTACTGGTAGGATATTTCTCTGCAAATGTTTTATAATCTTTAATTAAATCTTTATATCTATCAGCTTTCTTTTCAAGGATACTTAAAGAGGCAAATTTATAATCAGATTTTAAAATCATAAAACTGATACGCTCATTATCTGTAATCTCTGGGAATTCTCTAAGTGCTTGTTTATACGATAATGCAGCTGCTCTATAATTCTCGGTTTTATAATATAAGTCTCCAATTGCTAATGCTTTTACTTCCAATTTTTTACGCATTTTATCAATTTGCTCATTACATAAAGCTACGCGTGTACTCATCGGATAATTATTGATAAAATATTGATACGCTTCTATTCCTCTTTCTGTATTTACTTGTTCTAAATCTGAAGTAGGACTTTGTTTGGCGAATGATAAAGCATATTTATAAAGGGCTTCTTCTGCTAACGGACTTTCTGGATAAACTTCCACAAATCGTTTGAAATGATAGGCGGCGATGATATAGTTTTTTTCTTCAAATTCGGCATTAGAATATTTAAAATAAACATCTTCCGCTCTTGAATCCCCTTTAATCAATCCCATCAATTCTTCAAATAAAGGAATAGCTTGATAATATTTTTTCTTATTATAATATTCTATTGCTTTACTTAATTTGTAATTAACGTCCGTACTTTTTTGTACTCGAGTGTAAGATTCTTTACATGCACTCAGTAGGAGCATTCCAGAAACTATAGATAATACTAGTATTGATTGAAATTTTTTCGCCATAAAAAGATTGCAAAAATACGCTATTTAATGATGAAAATATACTTATCTACATACTTGCTATATTTATTATTGATTTTATTAACGATTTATAACAGCTTATAGGTTATTCTATGCATTTTATTTATTTTTACAGTCTGAAAATAATTTAATTCAAAATCACTAAAAAAAAAGTATATGGATATTTTTGAAAGAATTAAAAAAAATAGAGGTCCACTAGGTAGGTTCTCTGCAGTAGATAATGAATATATGACCTTCCCACGATTAGAAGGGGAGTTAGGTAGTAGAATGAAATTTAAAGGCAAAGAAAAAATTGTTTGGAGTATCAATAATTACTTAGGATTAGCAAACCATCCAACTATACGTGAAACAGATGCACAAGCAGCTAAAGATTGGGGTCTAGCATATCCGATGGGTGCTCGTATCATGAGTGGAAATACTGAAAATCACCTAAAATTAGAACAAGGATTAGCTGATCACGTTGGAAAACAAAGAGGTTTCCTTTTAAATTTTGGATACCAAGGTTGTATGTCAGTGATTGATGCTTTAGTTACTCGTCACGATGTAATCGTATATGATGCAGAATCACATGCATGTATATTAGATGGGGTGCGTTTACATTCAGGAAAAAGGTTTGTATACCAACATAATGATATCGAAAGCTGTGAAAAAATGCTGAAAAGAGCTTGTGCTCTTGCAGAAAAACAAGGAGGTGGTGTACTTTTAATCACTGAAGGAGTTTTTGGTATGGCTGGTGATCAAGGTAAATTAAAGGAAATTGCAGCTTTAAAATCGAAATATAGTTTCCGCTTTATGGTAGATGATGCTCATGGTTATGGCCAAATGGGTAAAACAGGTGCAGGTACTGGTGAAGAGCAAGGTTGTATGGATCAAATTGATGTCTATTTTTCTACATTCGCTAAATCTATGGCTTGTATAGGTGCATTTATTGCAGCTGATGAAGATGTAATTGATTATTTGAAATATAATACTCGTTCTCAAATTTATGCTAAGTCATTACCAATGCCACTAGTAGTTGGACTTTTAAAGAGATTGGAAATGTTACGTACTATGCCAGAATTGAGAGAAAAACTTTGGTATAATACTCATAAATTACAAAAAGGATTAAGAGATGCTGGTTTAGATATTGGTAAAACGAATACTTGTGTAACTCCAGTTTATTTATCAGGTTTAAGTATTCAAGAAAGTGGTAATATCATTATCGATGTAAGAGAAAATTATAATATTTTCTGTTCTCCTGTAATGTATCCGGTTATCCCTAAAGGGCAATTGATGTTGCGTTTAATTCCAACTGCAGTGCATACTGACGAAGATATTGATGCTACATTAAAAGCTTTCACAGAAGTAAAACAAAAAATTGAACAAGGGGTATACAGTCAAATTAAATTGATTGATGTGAGCAGTGATCAATTCGCTTCTTACTAAACTTTAAATAATATTATTAAAAACCATCTCAATTTATTGAGATGGTTTTTTTATGTTTTATATCTTACTAAAAATATATTGCTTACTTTTATTCTTCTAATAAATTCAGTGAAAAATAAATTTTTTATATTACTCCTTATAGCATTGGTAGCTTGTTTTCAAACGGCTTGTGTGAAGCAAGTTATAGAAGCATCTATCTCAGAAATAGCTAGTCCAACTAATCAAGATTTAAATGATATATTGTTTACTTCAGATAGCGTAGGATATATTTGTGGAGGGACAAAATTTAGTAAAGGCATAGTGCTTAAAACTACAGATGCTGGCACTAGTTGGATATTAGATACCTTAACTGCTCCCAAAGCATTGTACTCGATTGTTTCAGATCATAATAAATTATTTACTACAGGTAATGAAGGTTATTTTTATTCAAGTGATAATGCTGCTCAATCATGGACTCAACCTGGCTTTCCTTATTGGCAAAGATTTAATCAAATAACTTTTAATGATGCAGGGGAATGTTTTATTGCTGTTGGAGATGGTTTCGATAGAGGAGAAATTTTGTTTTCTAATAATGATGGAGCTGGTTGGTTGAGAATTGATACCTTTAATAGAACTATAAAAACGATTGTATTTCACCATGGAGTAGGTTTTGCTGGAGCATATGGCATTATATATAAAACTACTGATAATGGAAGAACTTGGCTTCCTACCTATACCTCTGGCGATTTATTCAGTAAAATAGCTTTTACATCCGATCAAATTGGATATGCGATTGGTTATTTTGGAGTGATTCTAAAAACTACAGATGGAGGAAATACTTGGAAAAAAATATTGAATGAAAATTTTTCATTTAATGAAAAATCTAATTTCAGAGATGCCGTTTTTTTAAATGATGAAACTGCTTATGTAGTAGGAGATAAGGGATATGTCATTCAAACGAATGACGGAGGGAAAAAATGGAATCGAATTGAAAAATTTACTGATTCAGATATTTATGCTATTGAAAAAGTAGGGAATAAATTAATATTAGTTGGCGCTGAAGGGAAAATATTTACACTCGACTTATAAATAAATAAGAAATCTAATCGGCTCCTTCTTCAGCACTTAATGCGTCAGCTTTCGTACCACATAAAATATTAATTGCTGGTTGTACTGCATACACAGTGCGTGTATATTTATTGCTTAATACGATGATGGTAAATTTGTAATACGGACTCGTATAAAAACAAGTATTATATCCTTTCCACCAGCCATTATGATAGATTAATTTGGCTGTATCGCTTTGTGGATGAAGCATTCTGAATCCATAGCCATAATTTTTTTCACCTGCTTTTTCAAAACTTCTAGGAATAAAAGCCTCTTTCATAACACTACTATCTATAAAACAATTTGAATAAATAGCTTTGCTCCATAATAACATATCTTTAGATGTAGTGTAAACCCCTTTGTCACCAACTACTCCATCAAAAAAATCTGTTTTATATTCTTGCCAAGAACCTGTATAACCAGTGGTGCGATGCTCGTTTATCTTTTCATTATTCGTAGTAATAACATATGTGTTTACCATACCTATTGGGAGGAAAATATTGTTACGCATATAAGTTGCGAAATCGATACCGCTTACTTTTTCAACTATATTGGCTAATAATAAATAATTCGTATTACAATAGGCAAATTTAGTATTTGGTTTTGCAGCTATAGCAGGCTTCTCTTTTATAAACCAATTAATTACTTCTTCATTGTCACAAACATAATTATCTTTTATCTTGCTGCTAAATACATGCATATACTCAGGTAATCCACTTCTATGACAGAGTAAACTTTGGATAGTCACTCCTGGATAAGGAAAGTCTTTAATATATTGATCTACTGTATTAGTTAAAATGATTTTGTGTGCTTGCACTAATTGCAATATAGCACAAGCTGTAAATTGTTTAGAAATAGAAGCTAACTGAAATTTAGATTGATCATTAATTGGAGTTCGTTCGATATTATTCTCTACTCCAAATGATTTATTATATAGAATTACACCATTTTTTTCAACTAGTACGGTTCCATTAAAATTGGACCATTTGGCTTTGTTAGAAAAAAACGTATCTAATGCATAGCTAAGTAATTTTTTATTTATTTTCTTGCACATATCATCATAACATGTAGCATCAAGTGTGTCTTTTAAAATGCACGGAAGAAGCTCTCCTACATGTTCTTCATTAACTACTGTTTTACATGTTTCTTTACGTTCAGTACAAGAAAATAATAATACAGAATTAGCAATTAAATAAAATAGTAGTGTGTAATCCATATAAGTATTACAAATATAATTAGCTATTTATATTTTATTATGTAGAATTATATACAACAAATTGTTTATTAAAAGAATAAATATAAGTATAAGATAATGTAGTGTATTATTTTGCAGGATAGCCCGCATCATACCATGCTTTAAAAGCATTTAAATCAGTAGAACTTATACCTGATGGTGGCATTGTTTTACGTACATATACGTTCTGATATATAGAGGAAATATGATTTTTTATAGTGCTATAGTCATTTGAATTATACTTCCAACTTGATGAAGCAGATCCACCTGAGGCATGGCAACTAGCACATTGAGAATCAAAAAAAGGTTTCATAGTTGCATGTTCGAAAGGCACATCAGTTGTTTTATTACAAGAATTGGTGATAAATAAAACCATTCCGAAAATAGCAATGAGAATAAAAAAAGTTTTTTTCATAAATCAAATTTGTAAAACAAAAGTAGTTTATACTGAATAGTACGATAGTTAAATAGTTTTAAAAAGATCGTTGAATGCTGCTGATGTAGACTAGTAAATTATAAAAACTTATCTAACTTAATTCGCTTCATATCTGAAGTAATCTGTTTTATTTCTTGCTCTTCTTCTTTTTTTATAATTAATAAAACATCTGCAGTATCTATAACGCAAAATCCATCTAAGCCTTGTATTACAACAAGCTTATCATCTTGTACAGATATCATATTATTACTCGCATCATATGTTTTTACGAGTTTACCATCAACTGCATTTTGTAAATAATCTTTTTCGTAAATATCATAAATAGAACCCCAGGTACCTACATCACTCCATCCAAAATCAGAAGGAATAACAAAAACATTAGAAGCTTTTTCCATAATACCATAATCGATAGATATATTTACACTTTGCGAATATGCTTCAGAAATGAATTCAAATTCGGTATCTGTATTATAATGCTTTTCTCCTCCTTTAAATGCTTCAATCATCTCAGGTAAAAATGTTTCAAATGCTTCTAAGATACTTTTAGCACTCCAAACAAACATGCCGCTATTCCATAAAAAATCGCCACTTTTTAAAAATGTTGCAGCAATATCTTTACTTGGTTTTTCAGTAAATGTTTTTACTTTTTTTATATCCTGTTCATGATCTAAATATTGAATATATCCATATCCAGTATCAGGTCTAGTAGGTTTAATTCCTAAGGTAATTAAGGCATTATTTTTTTTACAAAATTCAATACCTGTTTTTAAAACATCTAAATAATCTGCTTCTTTTAAAATCAAATGATCAGAAGGTGCAACAATAATATGAGCATTAGGATTAATACTATGTATTTTATGACAAGCATACATAACACATGGAGCAGTATTTTTTCTACTAGGTTCTTTGAGTATTTGTTGATCTGTTATAAATGGTAATTGATCTTTAACAATAGAAACATATTCTTCGTTAGTAACAATAAATATATTTTCTTTCGGACATATAGGCGTATACCTCTCATAGGTCATTTGTATGAGTGTTTTGCCCATATTTAAAATATCTAAAAATTGTTTGGGTTTAGAACTTCGACTAAGTGGCCAAAACCTACTGCCAATACCACCCGCCATGATTACAGCATATGTATTATTATTCATAATATAGTGAAATAAATCTCATTTTCAAAATTTTACTAAACTTTCTTAAAAGTAGCTAATAAAAACAACTTTTTTTTGGAAAGTTTGGCAAACCTAAGTAATTTTAAGTCAAATATTAGATTATTGATGTAATTCTACCTTTTAGCTAAATATAATTCTACTAAACAAGATAAACTTATCTTGTTATTATTTAGTTTTTATATATGTTAAATATTTTGTAAATTAACGTACTGGAATTAAACTAACTAGGAAAGCTAGTTATATATATATTATGATTGAAACACAATTAAGCTTAAAAGAATCTCTTCAGGAATATTTTGGATTTGATAAATTCAAAGGAAATCAAGAAGTGGTCATAAAATCACTTTTACAAGGTAATGATGTATTTGTTATCATGCCTACAGGAGGTGGTAAATCACTTTGTTATCAATTACCCGCATTGCTTAGCGATGGTGTAGCTATAGTTATTTCACCACTAATAGCATTAATGAAAAATCAAGTAGATTTAATTCGTAACTACAGCAGTAAAGATAATTTAGCGCATTTTTTAAATTCTTCATTGAATAAAACACAAATTAAAGCAGTAAAAGCAGATATAGTAAATGGAGACACAAAGTTGTTATATGTTGCTCCAGAAACACTTACAAAACAAGAGAATATTGACTTTTTTAAAGAGCTAAAAATTTCTTTTGTGGCCGTTGATGAAGCGCATTGTATCTCTGAATGGGGTCATGATTTTAGACCAGAATATAGAAGAATTCGAGATATTATTGAGGCAATAAACGACAAAATTCCAATCATTGCTCTCACCGCAACCGCTACTCCTAAAGTACAATCAGATATATTAAAAACATTGGATTTGCAAAATCCAGACGTATTTATTTCTTCTTTTAATAGATCTAATTTATATTATGAAATTCGTCCGAAGAAAAGTGATAGCGCAGCTGTAAAATCGATTATCGCTATTATTAAGCAAAATACGGGTAAAAGCGGAATCGTATATGTTACAAATAGAAAAACTGCTGAGACAGTTGCACAACAATTAGTTGTCAACGGAATTAAAGCAGCTCCTTATCATGCCGGTTTAGATAATAAAACACGTACGCAAACTCAAGACCGTTTTTTAATGCAAGATATGGATGTAATTGTAGCAACCATTGCATTTGGAATGGGTATAGATAAACCAGATATTCGATTTGTTATTCATTTTGATGTGCCTAAAAGTTTGGAAAATTATTATCAAGAAACGGGTAGAGCTGGTAGAGATGGTTTAGAAGGTAAGTGTTATGCCTTTTTTAGTCATAAAGATGTGACTAAGATTGAAAAATTAATGAAAGATAAAACCGTTGCTGAAAAAGAACGTTCGAATCAACTGATTGATGAAACGGTTGCTTATTGCGAAACTTCTCAGTGTAGAAGAAAATATATTCTACATTATTTTGGCGAAGATTTGATAGAAAATTGTAATAAAATGTGCGACAACTGTGCTCATCCTAAAGAGAAATCAGATGTAACAGATTATACAATTAAAGTGTTAAATTTAATTGCAGAAGTAAAAGAAAATCATGTATTACAACATGTAGTAAATATCTTAAAAGGCAAAAAAACGAATGATATTTCAGCTTTTAGACATGACCAATTAGAAGCTTTTGCTTCAGGAAATGATAAAGATGAATACTTCTGGAGTTCAATCATCAGAAATGCAATGATTGAAGGATTCTTGAAAAAAGATATAGAACAATATGGATTATTGAAAATTACAGATAAAGGAAAAGAGTTTCTGATTAAACCATATAGTATTACTGTTGCTGTTGATACTAATTTTGATACTAAAGTAGAAGAGATTGAACCAATACCAACAGGTAGAGCTATAACAGATCCTAAGTTATATAAAATGCTAGAGGATTTACGTAAGCAAGTGGCTAAGTCTAATGATTTACCACCTTATGTAGTTTTTCAAGATATTTCATTAGAAGAAATGGCTATTCGTTATCCTATTTCTGAAGAGGAATTTTGCAATATTACAGGCGTAAGTAAAGGTAAATATGCTCGATATGGAAAACGATTCTCAGATTTAATAAAATCATACGTAGAAAGCAATGAGATTATTAGACCAGAAGATATTGTCATTAAGAGCGTGATAAAAAAATCAAATCACAAGGTAAAAATTATTCAGTGTATTGATCAACGCTTACCTCTAGAAGATATCTCTCGTAATATTGGAATTACTCGAAATGAAGTGATTGAAGAAATTGAATCTATTGTGAATTCAGGTACTAAAGTAAATTTAGATTATTACTTAAATGAACAATTTGATGAGTATTTAATTCAAGATATCTATGATTATTTCAAAGCAAATGAATCTGACTCTTTAGACGATGCTTATAAAGAATTTAAGGATGATGAAATTGCAGTTGAAGATATACAATTAATTAGAATCAAGTTCGTAAGCGAAATGGGTAATTAATCCATTTTATATAAAATAAAAAAAGGCTATCACGATTATTGTGATAGCCTTTTTTTATTTGTTGAAGTATATTACATCATACCTGGCATTCCACCACCCATCGGAGGCATTGCAGGTTCATCTTTTGGTTTGTCAACTATCGTACATTCTGTAGTTAATAACATACTAGCAACTGATGCTGCATTTTCTAATGCTACACGAGTTACTTTAGTAGGATCAATAACTCCAGCAGCTTTTAAATTTTCAAATTTATCTGTACGAGCATTGTATCCAAAGTCATCTTTTCCTTCTTTTACTTTTTGTACAATAATGCTTCCTTCTAAACCAGCATTATTTACAATCTGACGTAAAGGCTCTTCCACGGCTCTTCTAATAATAGCTATACCTGTAGTTTCATCATCATTATCACCTTTCATGTTTTCAATAGCACTTAATGCTCTAATATAAGCAACTCCACCACCTGGAACAATTCCTTCTTCTACTGCCGCTCTAGTAGCATGTAACGCATCATCTACACGATCTTTTTTCTCTTTCATTTCCACTTCTGTAGTAGCTCCAATATATAATACTGCTACTCCTCCAGCTAATTTAGCTAATCTTTCTTGTAATTTTTCTTTGTCATAATCAGAGGTTGTTGTTTCCATTTGAGCCTTAATTTGACCAACTCTTGCTTGAATATCTTCTTTAGTACCAGCACCATCCACAATTGTAGTATTATCTTTATCAATACTTACACTTGCAGCACTTCCTAACATAGATAAATCTGCATTTTCTAATTTATAACCTCTTTCTTCACTGATAACTGTTCCACCTGTTAAAATAGCGATGTCTTCTAACATTGCTTTTCTTCTATCACCAAATCCAGGAGCTTTTACAGCTGCAATTTTCAACGTACCTCTTAATTTATTTACAACTAAAGTAGCTAATGCTTCTCCTTCTACTTCTTCAGAAATAATTAATAATGGTCTTCCAGTTTGAACAGTTTTTTCTAATAAAGGAAGCAATTCTTTCATATTACTTATCTTTTTATCATAAATAAGTATATATGGATTGTCAAGTTCAGCTTCCATTTTTTCTGTATTCGTTACAAAATAAGGAGAAAGATAACCACGGTCAAACTGCATACCTTCTACAGTTTTTACTTCAGTTTCTGTACCTTTTGCTTCTTCTACTGTGATAACACCTTCTTTACCAACTTTAGCCATCGCATCAGCAATCAATTTTCCAATTGTATTGTCATTATTTGCAGAAATAGAGGCTACAGCTTCAATTTTTTTGTTATCATCACCTACTTTTTCACTCATTTTTTGAAGTTCAGCTACTATAGCTTTAACAGCTTTATCAATACCTCTTTTTAAATCCATTGGATTTGCACCACTTGCTAATGATTTTAATCCTGGAGCAACAATAGCCTGAGCTAATACGGTAGCTGTTGTTGTACCATCACCCGCTTGATCAGCAGTTTTGCTAGATACTTCTTTTACCATTTGGGCACCCATATTTTCTACAGGGTCTTTTAATTCAATTTCTTTTGCAACTGAAACACCGTCTTTTGTTACAGAAGGAGAACCAAATTTCTTATCAATAACTACGTTACGACC
>CANHVE010000060.1 GCA_947464015.1 Saprospirales bacterium
AATAAAAACCATAAACTCAAAAAAGTAGAATGTAAGTTTGATTCTGTTTCTGTATTTCGTACTGACCACCCTCCATCTTTATTTTGGAGCTCTATTACATTTTTGATTTCCGATTTGCAATCTATTTCATTATCAAATTCAGTTAAAAAAGCCAACGTTTCAATATATAAATCTAGTTCTATATTATTTGAATGAGTATAATCTTTTAGTTTTTGTGTGAGTTGTATACTAATTTTTTTAGATCTTTTATTAAGCAGACTTACATCTGTACGTTCTATCATTTTTAATGCAAAATAAAGATGAGTAATTGTATAGTTATCAAAAGATTTATTCAGTTTATAAAATAATTTATTGGTTCTTTTTTTATTGATTGCCAAAGGGTTTAATCCAATAATAACCAGTGCTGAAACAGTGTCATTAAATTTTAGCAAAGAATCTATTAAATATTTTGGTGATACCTCACATAATTCTTCTTTTGTATATAATGACTGTAGTATACAGATAGCATTATCTTTAATTACATTATAATAATAACTGCTGTCAATATCTATTTTAGCTCCTTTATTTTTGTTTAAAAACTTGAAAAAAACTAGTGAATATGATGGTTCGTGATATTGATTTTGAGTCAAATAATTCTGAGCTTTGTTAATAGAACTGTTTAATCTCAATTGTAACGAGTCGTTCTCAGCAATACAACTACTAATACCGCATAAAATAAAAAAAAATAAACTTATTATCTTCATCATATTCAAAAAACCAAAATTAAGTGAATTCTATTATTGATCTCATATAAAAATTTGAATAGCAATAAAATGTAAGTATTTTTGATAAAAATCTATTATGTATACTAATTTACTATATCTCATTTTATTTTTTTCTATAAATACGTGCATTGCTCAATCCTACGAAACACAAAACTTTGCTATTCCTAAAAATGCATCTGTTAACTTAATGCTAAAAAGGACTGATTATTTCCCTCACTTACAAAGTCTTGAAGCTCCAAAACCAGGAGGAAATTCTTACTCCAGTTTTTTATTAGACGAGAAAAACAGATTATTTCCATCAACTACCAGTGCCTTTAAAAACAGAAACACTTCTCAAAAAAACACTAGTGTATCTCAACCAATATTAAATAGAGGTTTTGAGGGAAATGAATTTGATGCAGGAGTACCTACCGATAATAATATCGCTATCAGTAATTCGGGTAAAATTATATCTGTTATTAATTCTACAATCTATTTTTATGATGAAACCATTGCTGATACCCCTACTTTTAAAATTTCTTTAGAAGCCTTTACAGATACTGCAAGTACCCAAGCATACGCTCGCAAATTTGATCCTAAAGTAAGTTATGACCCTAAACAAGATAAATTTATTTTAGTATACTTAGCTGGAAGTACAAGTGCTGAAACTGATATAGTAGTCTGTTTTTCTGAAACCAATAATCCATTAGGGGTTTGGCATCAATATGCATTGCCTGGAAATCCTTTTGCAAATACTACTTGGAGTGATTATCCTATACTGGCACAAACAGATAGTGAACTTTTTGTTACTATTAATTTAGTATATGATGATTCTAGTTGGCAGGCAGGATTTGCTCAAAGCTTAATTTGGCAATTAAATAAAGCAGATGGATATGTAGGTGCGACTACACTAAATAGTAAAATGTGGAGCAATATTAATTTTGGTGCAGGTAGAATTCGAAATTTATGTCCCATGCAAGGTGGCGCAACTACTTATGGACCAGAAATGTATTTAATGTCTGATCGAAATTTTAGTGCTGCTAACGATACTTTTTTTGTTTTAAAAATTTCGAATACGCAATTTAATAGTCCCACATTAACTATTACACATGGTATTGCAGATCATACGTATGGGTTACCACCCAATGCTCGACAAAAATTTAATTTATTATTACAAACGAACGACGCTAGAATTTTAGGTGGTTATTATGAAGATGGTAAAATACATTTTGTTGGAAATACTGTAGATGATAATAATTATAGATCGGCTATTTTTCATGGTATTGTAAGTGAGCCAATCACAAGTAATACTATTCAATTATCTAAAATTCAAGATACCGCCTATGATTTTGGATATCCTAATATTGCTTATACAGGTAGGTATACAGGCGATGAACAAGCTATTATCGGCTTTGATTATACAGCAGAAGATACTTTCCCAGGTATATCTGCAGTGTTCTATGAAAAATGGGCAGGCTATAGCAATCCGCTAAATGTAAAAAGTGGATTGAGTCAAGTGAATGTAATTCCTGGACTACTTGAAAGATGGGGAGATTATTTTGGAATACAACGTAAATACAATGAAGCTGGAAAAATTTGGTTAAGTGGTTTTTATGGCAAAAAACAAGCTGGTGTAGGAAACCCTTATGCCAATTATGCTTGGATAGCTTCACTTACTAGTCCGTATAGTGTTGGGCAAAATATTGAATCGACAACGAACACTACTCATATGGCAACTGTTTATCCTAACCCTACTGAATCTCGTTCACAAATACTATTTGAGCTTGCTCAAAAAGAATGGATAGATATTTCTATATATGACTTAAATGGGAAACTCATTCAAGTATTATTTCAAGATGTTGCTACATCGGGACAAAACATGTTTTCGTTTATCACAACACCTTTATCAAATGGAAGCTATGTGATTCAAGTAAAAAACAAAAAAGAAATTCTATTTTCAAATACATTTATAGTGAATCATTAGTATGGCATTGATAAAAAAAGTAAAGGGGCATAGTCCTCAATTTGGTGAAGACTGTTATTTGGCTGATAATGCCACCGTAATAGGTGAAGTAACAATGGGAAAAGAATGTAGTGTCTGGTTTCAGGCAGTGGTTAGAGGTGATGTACACTATATAAAAATAGGTGATAAAGTAAATATTCAAGATGGTGCTATTTTACATTGTACCTATCAAAAAGCTCCGCTAAACATTGGAAATAATGTATCCATTGGACATAGAGCATTAGTACATGGATGCACGATTGAAGATAATGTATTAATAGGTATGGGCGCTATTGTTATGGATCATGCTCTCGTAAAAAAGAATACGATTATTGCTGCGGGTGCAATTGTATTAGAAAATACAGTTTGTGAAGAAAATAGTATTTATGCTGGTATTCCTGCAAGGAAAGTTAAATCGCTTGACGAGGCTACCTTCAAAAATCAAATTGAACGTATCTCTAATAATTACGTAATGTATAGTGGTTGGTTTAAAGAAGAAAACTAGATCGTATGTTTTTTTCTTAGTTCGAAATTTTTACCCAAATAAACTTTTCTTACTTGCTCATCATTTGCCAAGTCTTCTGCTGTACCTGCTTTTAATATTTTACCTTCAAAAAGCAAATAGGTTCTATCCGTAATAGATAAGGTTTCTTGTACATTATGATCGGTAATTAATACACCAATATTTCTATCTTTTAGTTTAGCAACTATTCGTTGAATATCTTCTACCGCAATGGGGTCAACTCCTGCAAAAGGTTCATCTAGTAAAATAAATTTAGGGTCGGTGGCTAATGCTCTAGCAATTTCTGTTCTTCTTCGTTCCCCTCCACTTAATACTTCGCCTAAACTTTTACGAACATGATTGAGACCAAACTCTTCAATTAAAGTTTCGCATTTTTCACGTTGCTCTTTCTTACTTAATTTGGTCATTTCTAATACCCCCATAATATTATCTTCAATAGATAATTTTCTAAATACACTTGCTTCTTGCGGAAGATAACCGATACCTGCTTGCGCTCTCACATACATCGGCGCGTCTGTGATATCCTGATCTCCATAGATGATTTTTCCACCTTCTGCTTGTATCAATCCTACAATCATATAAAAAGTAGTTGTTTTACCAGCACCATTTGGTCCAAGCAAACCAACAATTTCTCCTTGATTAACTTCCACACTTACATTATTTACAACGCTTCGACCTTTGTATTTTTTGATTAAATTTTCTGCGAAGAGTTTCATACTATATTAATTTCTGGTATTAGATTGAGTTGCTAAAGTACAGCTATTTATTGAATAAATAATAAATGCCACTAGTGATGTAGTGGCATTTAGTGTAAGTGATTTACTTATTTATTTTTTAGCTTTTAAAAGCGGTTTTTTATATTTTCTATATTCTCTAAATGAAATCATTTTTTGTTCTTGCTCATCCCATAAATTAGCAAATACACATTTAAAGCTTTCCCATAAAGTGATTTTATTCGTATATTTTTCAAATACTGGGTATTCTCTATTACACGCTTTTAAATTATAATTAGGAATTGTTGGACTTAAGTGATGAATATGGTGATAACCAATATTACCAGATAACCAATGTAAGAAAAATGGTAAGTCATAGTATGTACTTCCTTTTAATGCAGACACCACATAATTCCAGTTGTCTTGTGTACTTTTATAAGCAGCTTCATATTGATGTTGGATATAAAAGAACCATAAGGCATAGGTTCCGAAAAAGAATAAATTAATTAATTGTAAAGCGATGAACTCTTTGTATCCAATAAAGTATCCGGCTACGATATATAAGATAGCATAAAATAAATTTGACCATCTTACCGATTTCCATACTTTCTCAAAAGAACCTTGACGCATAAAAGCAAATCGATTATATATCGTTACATAAATTAATCCACCTATTGTAAATAAATAAAATGGGTTTCTATAAATTCTATATCTAATCTTTGCTTTCCAGCCAAGTTTAGCATATTCTTCCGTAGTAAGACATTCTACATCCCCTACACCAGAATATTCTAATTGTCCGTTATGTGCATGATGAAAATCGTGACCAGTAGCCCAATATTTATATGGGATAAATGTGAAATAGCTACTAATGGTACCTATAATGTCGTTTGCTTTTCTACTTTTAGTAAATGATTTATGTCCGCAATCATGTTGAATAATAAATATTCTACCTAGGATTAGTCCATTAACAGCACCTATTAAAATAGACCATACAATAGAATATTTAAAAAGAATAAATTGTAAAACCCAAAGACCAATAAAAAGACCATAACTGTTGATAATTTGTATAACTGCTTTGGTGGTATTAGGCACTTGATATTTTCGTATCATTTTATGCCAATCTTTGAGGTCGTTGAGTAACTCCTCTTTGTTGAAATCTGCCATTAATTTTTTTGTTTGGTTTGTGTTGCAAAGTTACGACAATATAATTTTCAATCCTATATTCTAAAAGATTAAATAATCCTAAATAAAACATCTGTTTGATTTTTAATTCTATACTATTCAACACAATACGCTTAGTAATTTATTAAATGTGTTAAAGTAATAAAGTCTTTATTCAAGATTTTGTATGGTAAGAATTCAAGTATATTCCTATTCTTTAATTTCTAAATCAGAATGATGAAAAAAAGGTCCTGAATAATCAGGACCTTTTTATTTTTTTATGCTATTTGTTTTTTAAACAATTTGCTAATAATACGTTCTACTAACAAGACCATTAAAGGCACTAAAATCAAAGTAAGGAAAGTGGCAAAAATTAATCCGTAAATCATCGTCCATGCTAATGGCCCCCAGAACGCTACATTATCACCACCTAAGTGGAAATGTGCATTGAACTCACTGAATAAGGTTGCAAAATTTATATTTAATCCAATGGCTAATGGAATCAATCCTAAGATAGCACTCATAGCTGTTAATATTACTGGAGTCATTCTGGTTGCCCCTCCTTCAACTACAGCTTCTTCTAAGCTCATACCACGTTCTTGCAATTCATCAATAAATTCGATCATTAAAATCCCATTTCGTACCACAATACCCGCCAATGAAAATAAACCAACACCTGTCATTACAACAGAAAAATTCATTCCACTAAATGTAAATCCTAATGCAATACCAATCATACTAAAGATCACCGTTGAAAAAATGATGATCGGTTTACTAACTGAATTAAATTGCGTTACTAATATTAGAAACATTAAAGCAAGAGCCCCCATAAATGCAACACCTAAGAAACTAGCTGTTTCTTGTTGTTGTTCTTGTTCACCCGTTTGTTTAATTTCATAACCAGCAGGTATTTTCATATTCGCAATAATGGTTTTTATTTCATTATTGATATCATTTGCTTGATACCCTTTTAATGGTTCTGCAGTTAAATTCAAGACGCGTTTTTGATCTTTTCTATTTATCATACTGATACTATTCCCATATTTTACAGTAACTAATGAAGATAAAGGAACTTGTTTATAGGCCCCAATACTCATATCCATAAAAGAAATATTCAAGTTAAGTAATTGCTCAATATTTTGTCTGTATTTACTTTCTAATCGTAAAATAATAGGAGCATCTTTTTCTACATCTCTAAACTTAGAAACTTCTTTTCCATATAATGCTGTACGAAGTTCTCCTGCTAATTGACCTATAGAAATTCCTTCTCTTTGCATTTTTTCTGCATCAGGAATAATCATGATTTCAGGTTTAGATATTTGTAAATCACTTCGTAATTCATCAAATCCTTTTACACCATTTTTTGAAATCTCTGATTTTAATTGTGTTGCTAATGCATTTAATTGTGCAAAATCATCGCCACTAATTTCAATATTGATTGGCTTTCCAACTGGTGGTCCATTTGACTCAGGCTCTACACTAATTTCAGCTCCCACAACTCCTTTACTAAATTCAGATTTTAAACTTTCTAATATAGTATTTGTACTTGCACCATTTCGCTCACTAAACTGAACAAAAGAAACGGTTACTTTACTTTTATGTGGTGTTGGAACTTTATCTGGATTTTGTGGATCGCCTGCTCCTAATCCTACATTACTTATAACAGATGATACAATTGGATTTTTTTGTCCAATAATTTTATATACTCTCGCTTCAATTGTTTTGGTTATACTATCTGTTACTTCAACGGCAGTACCATTTGGTAATTTACAATAGATATAAGCAAAGTTTGGTTCTGCTTTAGGGAAGAAATCTATTTTAGGTTTGCTTAAGTAAAAAATAAATCCACTCAAAAACAACATGATTACTGTACCTATCAGCATGAATACAGGTCTATATCCAATAATTAAAAAGCTTAATAATTTTTTATATGTATTAGTTACTTTAGGCCATAATTTATTTTGAAAGAATTCTATAGTTGGTTCGAATACAAAATGAAATACCGCTGTAAGTAATAATAAAAATATAGAGAAATTAGCTAAACCATGATATCTAAATACATGTCCCAATATTCCAATCAATGAAAAAATAACAATTGCAAACATGTATCTTTTAAAATAATTCGGTTTTTTTGCTTTTTGACCATCAGCAGTTGGATGATCTTTTTTCATAAATGTTACAGCAAATACTGGATTCATTACAAATGCAACAAATAAAGACGCGCCTAATGTAATGATCAAGGTCACAGGTAAATTACTCATGAATTTTCCTACTATTCCTGGCCAAAATAATAATGGTACAAATGGTGCAAGGGTTGTTAATGTTCCAGCTAATACAGGAATAAATACTTCTCCTGCAGCATATTTAGCTGCTTCCTTAATATCAAAGTCATATTTATGAAAAATACGATGTGTATTTTCGATTACTACAATTGCATCATCTACAATAATACCTAAAGCTAGAAGTAAGGAGAACAATACAATTACGTTCATGGTCATACCTAAAGCTGGCATAAATAAAAAGGCAACTAAACAAGATAATGGCACGGCCAATCCAACAAAGAATGCATTCGTAAAACCCATAAAAAACATCAATACAAAAACTACGAATACAAATCCTAAAATTACCGTATTCATCAAATCGTCTAATTGTATTCTTGTTTTTCCTGAAGTATCTCCTGTAATAGAATAATCCATTCCTGATGGAAAATTATTTCTTTTTAAATTTTCTAATATCACATAAATATTATCTGCACTTTCTATCAAGTTAGCACCTGATCTTTTAATAACATTTAGTGTTACTACACTTTTGCCTCCCAATCGAGCATAATCTGTTTTTTCTTTATATGAATCTTTAATTGTAGCAATATCTTTTAAGAATACACTATTACCAAAAAAAGAACGCACCACCATGTTTTGTATATCGGATATTTTTTGGTATTCCCCAGTTATACGAACATTTCTTTTCATTTCATCCACCCGAATTTCTCCTGCACTAATATTTAAATTTTGTCTTTGAATGGCTTGTTCTATATCATATAAGGTTAAACCGATATTGGTCATTTTATACATATCGATATCAATTTGTACTTCACGTTCTAAGCCACCAATGATATCTACACGTGTAATACCATTCATCGATTCTATCTTGTCTTTTATATCCTCTGCTTGATTTTTCAATTCATCTAAAGGAATATCTCCATATAAATTGACATTCATGATGGGTAATTCTGAAATATCAAATTCTTGAATTTGTGGGTCTGATTTTAAATCACTTGGTAAATCTTTTTTTCCTTTTTGAACTGCATCTGTTACACGTTGTTTACATTCACTAGGTTCTAAATCTGTATTAAATTCTACAACAATTAAACAAAAATCTGACATAGAATTGCTCGTTACTTTTTTCACTCCAGAGATTGACTTAATTTGTTTCTCTAAAGGTTTAGTCACCATGGTTTCAATATCCTCAGGTGTTGCACCTGGGTAAATAGTTGCAATAGAAATCGTAGGCACTACCACATCTGGGAATAATTCCTTTGGTAATTTGATATACGTATACGTACCTGCTAATATTATTAACAAAGTAAATACATATATACTTGTTTTATTATTGATACACCAAGTGGTAAACTTGAGTTCTTTTAATCTTTCTGTATTCATACTTTTTTATTTTAATAAATCATTTATACACTTTCATCTATAATAAAGTATCAAACTTTTCTATAGTAGAAAGGTAGATTTATTGATTAAAATTTAATTAATTGTCCTTCTGAAATTTCTGAATAACCAAAGGTGATAATTAAATCATCTTTACTTAAACCTTCTGTAATCATCGATTGTCCATTATAAGAATCACCTACTTTTATCATTCTGTTTTTTGCATAATATTTTCCATCTTTCAATTCTGCTATTAATAAGAAATCTCCTTCTACATTAGTTTGAATTATATTGCTAGGCACTACTACAGCGTCTTTATATGTTTCATCATTAATTAAAAGTTTGGCAATCATATTAGGAGCAAAATCGCCACCTGAATTTGATATTGCTGCTTGTACAGGAAATGTTCTATTTTGAGGATTAACTACTTTACCAACAAAAGTTAATTCGCACTCAGTTGTTTTATTTATATCAGGGAAAACGATATTTACTTTATCCCCTTTTTTGATAGACGCTAAATATGCATCCGCAATTTTTGCAGATACGTTTAACTTAGAAGTATTCACTACTCTAATGCCACTATAAGGTGTTCCTGGTGAAGCCATCTCACCCACTCGTACTTTAATTTCATCAACCGTTCCATTAATAGGAGATTTCATATAGCTCATAGAAAGTTGAGCTTGCAATCTAATAATTGCTTTCTCTGCAGCTTCTTTATTTGATTTTGCTTGTAAATATTGTATTTCACTTCCAATATTTTGATCCCATAATTTTTTTTGTTTTTCATATACTGTAGTAGCTAATGATAATCCATTTTTCGCTTCATCAATCGCTCTTTCTAAAGCACTCATATCTGTTTTAGCTAGTATTTGTCCAGCTTTTACTACGTCGCCTTCTTTTACATATAAGTTTGTAACGATTCCTCCAGTGGATGTCACCCATGTATTTGCATCAGCTTCTACTGTACCTTGCACTTCAACAAAATGTTTAAATTCTTGAAGTTTGATACTATCTACTTGTACGGTTTTCTGAATACCTAAAATAGGTTTTTGTGGCATCTTATCTTCAATCGCTTTGATTTTGGATTCGATCTCGATTTTTTGTTTTTTAAGTGCTGCTAATTCTTGTTCTGCTGTTAGTTTTTGCTTACATGCTACTATTGAACTAAATAGTATAAGTATTAAAAATATTTTTTTCATATAGATGATTTATATTAATTTTTGAATGATAATTATTGATTTAATTTGCCTAAAGCTGATTGTAATTCAATCTTGCTGGTTAATAAATTATATACGGCTTGAATATAATTGAGTTGTGCTGTTACCATATCTGCATCTGATTGAGAAAGTGCTAAACTATTCCCAACCCCTTCTTTAAACATCACCTTCATTTTGTTATTTATTTTGTTCGCTAAGGCTAAATTGGCTTTTTGATCTTGTAATGCTTCTAAAGCACTTGCATAATTATTTTGTGCAACACTCGCTTGTAATTTTGCTCCATTAGTGAAATTTTCTAAATTATTAGCTGCTTCTAATTCTTTGATTTTTGCTTGTTCTACTGATGCATAACGAGAAAGTCCATCAAAAATGGGAATTTTCATTGTTAGTCCCCAAACACCTTGTCTATACCATGGATCATTATTAAAAAAGTTGAATTTATTTCGTTGAGCATTCACACTATAATTTGCAAATGCATATATCCCTGGATAATAGCCACTGTTTTTTTGCTTTACATCATAACCTAATAAGATTTTTTGTTGTGATAGTAAAGAATATTCTATTCTGTCTTGTGGATTGAAATTTGCATTTTCTATTAATGGTAATGCATTTTGAATTAATGTATCTAAATTTTCTGTTAAATAAATTTCTTCTGCAACCGGAATATTCATTTGAAATTTCAATGCGTCTTTCGCATTTTTCGATTTGTTTTCAATGTCTTTAATTGTAGTGTTTAAATTAGCTAATGCAAGCTCTAATCGATTCACATCTAATTCTTCTGCAAAACCTTGTTTGTATAATTCTCTTGTTTCAAATAATATTCTCTCAAGAGTAGCCTTATTTTCTTTTACTAATTTATAACTCTCTTGTGCCACCAATGCTGCAATATAGGCATTGCTTACATTTTTACGCGTATCATTCTCTACTTTAGTTATAGCATAATCGGCAGTTTTTAATAAATCTTTTGTAGCTTTTACACCTACAAAATATCGACCATCAAAAATCATTTGAGAAGCACCAAAACTCAATTTAAAATTGTGAGGCACCCCAAATTTAACTGGAATGAAAGTACCAGCTGGTGCCCCAAAAATAGCACCTGGTAATAATGAAACAGGTAACTCAAAAAAATTAGTGTATTCTGCGCTTGCATCAACTTTTGGAAATCCAATAGATAATACTTCTAAGTTTTGTTTTTTAGTTGCTAAATATTCTAGTTTTTGATTCTTAATATTTAAATTATTTTCTATAGCATATCCTACAGCTTCTTTCATCGAATAACTATTTTGGGCAAAGAGCCTACCACAGCTTAATATAGCCAATAGTAAAATGATTTTTTTAGACGATATCATATGTTTTATAAATCTTTATTTTTTAAATTATTATGAATGTAATTACGGCCTTTCTCTGATACAATACCATGTAAATGATAAATAGCGTATTCCTTTATAGTAGTGGCTATATCTTTATCCGTCTTTTTATTATGAATGTTTTTTAAAATAGCATCTATACTATTTATATAGATGAATGAAATCAACTCGGGATTCATATCTTCTCTATATAATTCTTCTTTTACACCTCTTTTTAAATTTTGTAAAATATGATTGAATATATATTCTTCTGTAAATCCTGTTAATAGATTCCAACTTTTGGGATGATATTTATTTAGATCATAAATGACGTTTTTATTCAATGAACTTAACTCATCATTATTATGTAAAATAATTTGTAAAAATTCATCGATGGCATTAATAGATTTTTTGGAAATAACTGTTGACTTTTCCTTTTCTCTACTAATATGGTTTTGTACTACTAAATAAACAAGATCATCTTTGCTATCTACAAATGTATATAAGGTCTTTTTCGAGATACTCATCTCTCTGCTTAAATCATCCATAGATATCGACTTAATACCAAAGTTGAAAAACATCTGTTCGGCTTTTTGTATAATATCTATTACTTCCATGAATATGTCTAATTGAAGTGCAAAAGTAGAACAAATTCATACAGGAAACAAATTTCGTGTAAAAAGTTTCCTAAGTTTTTTTACAACTATAATTTTTCAGATTCACTATTAAGTTGCTGTATATCAATATATTAATAAATATCGTTTAATATGTAACTAAAATAGAATAGAATTCATATAGTTTTGGCATAAGTATTGCTAAATTGTAGACGCAATCAATAAAATTAAATTTACATATTTACTAACAATAAAAAACAAATAGAAAATGAAGAAATTATTTTTCGTATTAGCTTTAGCTTCTGCTTCCTTTTTTGGAATGGCTCAAGGTACCGCTACTTCTCCTTCTACTACTACGGCTACTGCGCCTACTAGTAATGCAAAAATCGTTTTTACTTCTGAAACTATCGACTACGGAACTATCGAAAATGGTTCTAATGGTGAAAGAGAATTCAAATTTAAAAACACTGGTACGGATGCTTTAATCATCTCAACTTGTAGAGGATCTTGTGGATGTACAGTTCCTACTTGTCCTACTGAACCAATTATGCCAAATCAATCTGGTGTTATTAAAGTAAAGTATGATACTAATAGAACTGGTCAATTTACTAAACAAGTAACTGTAGAAAGTAATGATCCGAGTGGAACAAAAATCTTGAAAATTCAAGGTAATGTAAATCCTCCTCCAGCAACTACTACTCCTACTACACCAGCTACAACTTCTCCTAAATAATTTATTTAGAATAGTTATAAAAAAACACCAAGCAATTGCTTGGTGTTTTTTTTGTTCATACTACTAGCTCATAGCCTATTATTATTTTGTAGTTTTACGGGCATATATAAATTTGTCCATGAACTCAAAAAAACTTTTTTTGCTCGATGCTTACGCACTCATTTACAGAGCCTATTTTGCTTTTGCTAAAAACCCTCTCATCAATTCTAAAGGTCAAAATGTTAGTGCCATTACTGGATTTACCAATACGCTTCTCGATTTGATGGATAAAGAAAAACCTACACATTTAGCTGTGGTATTTGATATGGCTGGACCAACTGATAGAGCCATTGAACATGAATTTTATAAAGCCAATCGACAAGAAACCCCCGAAGATATTCGCTCCGCAATTCCTTATATTCAAGAAATTATAAGTGGTTTTCATATTCCTATTTTAGGATTAGCTGGTTATGAAGCCGATGATATCATAGGTACTGTTGCCAAACAGAAAAGTAAAGAAGGTTATGTAGTATATATGGTGACTCCAGATAAAGATTTTTGTCAGCTCGTAGAAGAAAATATCTTAATTTATAAACCTGGTCGACAAGGAAATTCATTTGAAATTTTAGGCGTAGAAGAAGTGAAGCAAAAATGGGAAGTGGAGAATCCTTTACAAGTTATTGATATTTTAGGAATGTGGGGAGATGCAGTTGATAATATACCAGGTATACCAGGTGTTGGTGAAAAAACCGCCAAAAAATTAATTGGTGAATATGGTAGCATGGAAAATGTAATTGCTAATGCAGCAAACATAAAAGGTAAGGTAGGTGAAAATATTGCCCAATTTGCTGAACAAGGTGCTATCTCTAAAAAACTAGCTACTATTATTATCGATTCTCCTATTGAAGTAAGTGATGAAGATTTAATAATTTCAGAACCTGATAGAGAAAAACTTCGTGAAATATTTACTGAACTTGAATTTAGAACCATTGGTAGACGGGTGTTAGGGGATAGTTTTTCTGTCAATAATACCAATGCAGCACCATCGAATGCAACTACTAAAAAACCGAATGATACTTCTCAAATGGATTTATTTGGCTCAAACGCAAACGTTACTCCTACCATTGCTCCTACATTTAAAGAGATTGGTTTAAACATCACCAATGTTACTCATGATTATAAAACCATTCAAGGAGAAGAAGCCATAGATCATTTAATCGCTCAATTGAACAAGGCTTCTATCTTTTGTTTTGATAGTGAAACTACTGGACTCGATACACATAATTCGAAAATAGTTGGATTGTCATTCGCTCTTAATAAAGGGGAAGCGTTCTATGTTCCTACAGCCGAAAATGAGGATAGCATCATACAAAAATTTAAATCGCTTTTTGAAAATAAACAGATTGCAAAAATTGGGCAGAATATCAAATTTGATATGTTAATGCTCATGAATTATAATATTGAAGTGCTAGGTGCATTGCATGATACTATGTTATTACATTATTTGTTGGAGCCTGATATGCGCCACAACATGAATTACCTTGCAGAAACCTATCTAGGTTATACGCCAATATCCATTGAAACATTAATTGGTAAAAAAGGTAATGGACAATTATCTATGAAAGATATCGCTCTGGATAAAATTACAGAGTATGCAGCAGAAGATGCAGATATCACTTTACAATTGCACGATTATTTTATGCCCAAAATTATAGAACGAGAAGTGCTTGAGTTACACAATACTCTAGAAGCGCCGCTAATCCCTGTTTTGGCACATATGGAACGAGAAGGAGTTCACATTGATACTACCTTTTTAAAAAATTATTCGAATGAAATGCGAGATGAATTAAGCATTTTGCAAAAAGATATTTTTGAAATGGCTGGCGTTCAATTCAATTTAGATTCGCCCAAACAATTAGGAGAAGTACTTTTTGATAAGCTTAAAATTCCTTATACCGAAAAGAAAACAGC
>CANHVE010000061.1 GCA_947464015.1 Saprospirales bacterium
ATGTCGGGGTAGCAGGATTCGAACCTGCGACCCCCTGGTCCCAAACCAGGTGCGCTAACCAAGCTGCGCTACACCCCGAAACATTTTATATTTTTATTTTGTCGATACTCTCTACAAAACTTGCGGTGAGGGAGGGATTCGAACCCTCGGTACAGTTACCCGTACGGCAGTTTAGCAAACTGCTACTTTCGGCCTCTCAGTCACCTCACCTTTCTTTTATTTAAAAAAGGACTGCAAAAATAAGAGTTTTATTTTTATTTCAAAGAATTATTTTACGAATAAAATAATTTATCCAATACTCATCTGAATTTTTTTCTGGATATCCGATACATTCTCTTTGAATATATCATCTGTATCTATTAGATTTTGTACTGCCTGACAAGAATGTATCACCGTTGAGTGATCTCTGCCTCCAAAATATTTACCAATTACTTTTAATGAATTCTTAGTATACATTTTTGCTAAGAACATCGATAATTGACGCGCTTGTACGACTGCTCTCTTTCTCGTTTTCTCTTTCAATTTGTCATTTTGAATACTGAAGTACTCACAAACCACTTTTTGTATATAATCAATAGAAACTTCTCTAGAAATAGATTTAACAAAATTCTTAATGATTTTTTTAGCTAATTCTAAATCAATTTCTTTTTTATTCAATGATGATTGTGCTAATAAAGAAATTAATGCACCTTCTAATTCTCTAATATTGGTATTAATATTATAAGCAACAAATTCGATTACATCACGTGGCAATTCAATTCCATCTGCATACATCTTTTTCTCTAAGATAGCAATTCTAGTTTCAAAATCTGGCACTTGTAAATCTGCACTCAAGCCCCATTTGAAACGTGATAATAAACGCTCTTCCATTCCTTCTAAATCACGAGGTGGTCTATCACTTGTTAAAATCAATTGTTTTCCACTTTGATGTAAGTGATTAAATACATGGAAGAATATATCTTGTGTTTTGTCTTTATTAGCAAAAAACTGAATATCATCTACAATCAATACATCTATCAATTGATAAAAATGTACGAAATCATTTACTGCATTATTTTTTAATGAATCAATAAACTGATTGGTAAATTTCTCTGATGATACATATAATACTGTTTTATTCGGAAATTTATTTTTTACTTCATTTCCTATCGCTTGTGCTAAGTGTGTTTTTCCTAAACCTACTCCACTATAAATAACTAATGGATTAAATGCAGTACCACCTGGTTTTTGTGCCACAGCAAATCCTGCACTTCTACCTAAACGATTGCAATCACCTTCTACAAATGAATCAAAATTATAAACTGGATTTAATTGTGAATCGATATTTACTTTTTTCAATCCAGGGATTACAAATGGATTTTGAATGCTCTTCGTTAAACTCAATGGCATACTCGCCTCTTGATTTTTACTATTACCTGTATTATAGTTAGGTACATTAATAGTAGATGGACCATTTTTTTTGTTGCTATTCTCTACAACAATTCTATATTCTAATCTAGCCTCTGGTCCTAACTCTCTTTTAATCGTTTTTCTTAATAAAGAAACATAGTGCTCTTCTAACCACTCATAGAAAAATTGACTAGGTACTTGAATAGTTAAAACGTTTTCTTTTAATTCAACTGGAAGAATGGGTTCGAACCATGTTTTGAAACTCTGTAAGCTAACGTTATCTTTTATAATTTTGAGGCAATTGTTCCAAACTGATTCGTATGTTAATTTCATTTATGTTTTAGTTAAGCGAGTGACACAATATTTTGGGTATGCGAAATTGAATAAAAAAAAAATAAAAAAAAATACTTTTTCACTTGTTTTTGTGGAAAGTTTTTTTAAGTGTTAATAAAAAACTTAAAAAAACACTTTTTTTTTCTATTCAGCCTCTAAGATAAAAATAAAAAAAGCTAATTCGCAATAACTTGCTTAGAAAATTTTAAATATTTTTTTTCTTTCATTTTATCGAAATGAAAATCTAATTTTCCTAAAACGATTCCTGCCCAACCTACCTGATTTACTACCACTTTTTTTTGCTCTTTATTGGTGTATTCTATGGGTTTTTCAAAAAACGTATGTGTGTGTCCACCCAATATCAGGTCTATGTTTGAGGTGTTTTGAGCCAATACTTCATCACTTACTTTTCCATCTTCATATTTGAATCCTAAATGAGATAAACAAATGATAAAATCACATTTAAATTCTTCTTTTAATTTTTTTGAAATATTATTTGCAATAACGATTGGATTGTTGTATTGAACTCCTAAATAATTTTTTTCTGGTACCAATCCGTTTAATTCTATTCCAATTCCAAATACCCCAATTTTTAATCCACATTTTTCAAAAATCTTATACGATTCTATCTGATTTTTGAGTATCGAATTATCAAAATTATAGTTGGCATTTAAGATCGCAAAATTTGCGTTTGGAAGTTGCTTTTGTAATCCTTCTAATCCAATATCAAAATCATGATTACCTAATGTTGCTGCATCATATCCCATCTCATTCATCAATTGATATTCTACACTACCATTAAAGAAATTAAAATAAGGTGTCCCTTGCCATATATCACCTGCATCTAATAACAATACATTGGGGTGTGTTGCTCGTATTTCTTTTATTAATTTACTTCTGGCTGCTACTCCGCCTAATCCTTGATTTTTTCCGCCATCCATCGGAAAGGGTTCTATTCTACTATGTACATCATTCGTATGTAATATAGTTAAGATGATATCATCTTTATCTGAAGCAGCCAATGCTTCATAAGGAAATCCTCCTAATAAAGTTATGGCTCCAATAGAGGCACTTGCTTGAATAAATTTTTTCCTAGTCCACATGTTGAATTCTTTTTTCGTGATCAATTGGTAAGCTACCTGACTTTTTGATAGCTTGTATAAAGGCTTCTCGCATTATTAAATTCGTTGGCTCTTGTGGTATCTTTTTTAGCATCGCTAAATTATCTCCTCCATTGGCTAGATAATCGGATAATACTACCGTATAAATTTTATGTAAATCGATTGGTTCATTATGTACCATTATATGTACTGCTTTTTTATTTTGTATATCAAAGCGCAAACCTGATATAGGCCATCCCCCTTGTGAAGCTATATAATCAAGCACTTCATTGAGTGTTTTACCATCTATTTTTTGTATCACAATCATATTATCAAAAGGCAATAATTCATATATCTTCCCAACGGTTATAGCCCCTTTAGGTAAAGAACTCAATCGAATCCCTCCATAATTTATTATACAAATTTCTGCTGCAGGATTTTGTTGTTGTGCTATATGTAACATTTCATCTGCACAAAAATTATTTAAAGTACCCGATGGTTTTTCTTTTATTAATTCTTCCTCACTTGTTGCGATAACAACATTCATCAATGAATCTAATAATTTCTTTTGAGGGGCAATTAAAGAGTCTATATGCGTATCTTTTGGCAATTGCGCATTTATACTTATCTCTTTGGCTTCATAAGATTGTTTTACTAGCACATAGCGACCACAAGATGTTGCCAAACACCCCACAAGACCTAGTAATAATAGATAATTTACACGCATGTTGGTTTATTTATTAATAAAAATAAAAGTACAATAAATTAACTTTCAAAAATGAAAGTTCTATAAAAAATTATTGTATTCCGCAATAATATGTGTAATTTTATAGTATTAAACTATTATCTAAACCAATATAAAATATGAAAAAGCTATTACTCTCTTCGATTCTACTCTCTTTCTTTTTCTACCAATTGCAAGCGCAATGCCCTCCTGGTAGATATTTGAATAAAACATTTAGTGTTGACACTATAAAAAATGTAGTGTATGGTTCAAATACTCCTGCTTCTGGAACTGGTACAACTAATTTAATTATGGATATTTACAGACCTGCTGGAGATACTTTTTCTTTTAGACCAGTTGTCATTTTTGCACATGGTGGTTCTTTTGTTGCTGGTGATAGACAAACTTCTGATATGATAAAAATATGTGCGGGGTTAGCCGCTAGAGGATACGTATGTGCTTCTATTGAATATCGATTAGAAAATGCTTTAGCTTTTGTTGCACCAAATGCTAATGAACTAATGGTAAAAGAAGTAGTACGTGCAGCTCAAGATGGTAAAGCAGCTGTTCGTTTTTTTAGAAAAGATGCTGCCACTACAAATACATATAAAATTGATCCTACACAAATTTTCTTTGGTGGAACTTCTGCTGGAGGTATTTTAGCTTTACATTTAGCTTATATGCAAGAGACCGATCCACTTCCTGGTACTTGGGTTACTTGGGCTAATGCAATTGGTGGCTTTGAAGGTACTAGTGGAAATGCTGGTTATCCTTCTAACGTTAAAGCTGTAGTATCATATGCTGGTGGCATTGGTGATACCAATTGGATGAATGAAACCAATATTCCTTGGACAGATTTTCATTCTGTGAATGATGGTACAGTTCCTGACTCTACAGGATATCCATTAGGATTAAGTACTTTACCACTTTTACATGGGGGTAGAATGATGAATCGTCATGGTAATAGCACGGGCGTATATCACGAATACTGGCAGTTTCCTGGAAATAATCACCCTCCATTTGCTGATGGTTTAGCTTCAACTTGGGATACTATCGAAAATAGAACAGTACGTTTCTTATACAAAAATTTAGAATGTAATCCAGATCATATTATTTTAAAAATCAATGATTATAATTTTAATAGCGCTTCTGCATTATCTATTTACCCTATACCTACTAGTGATTTCTTAAACATTGAGTCTATCAACAATGAATTGATTAATCAAATTACTATTATTGATATTCAAGGTAATGTAGTTTTTTCAAGTAATGTAAATCAACAAATCAGCCAACAAGTTGCTGTAAAAGATTTTACTAATGGAATTTACTTTATTAAAATTCAAATGGCCGATAAAACTTATACGGCTAAGTTTATTAAAGAATAAATCAAAGTTTAATATCAAAAAAAAGACCCTTTATTTTAAAGGGTCTTTTTTTTATGCTTATCGAAAATTTCTATCCATCTCACGTTTCAAATCTTTCTGCTTGATAGAATGCCGTTTATCAAATGATTTTTTACCTTTAGCTAATGCAATTTCTACTTTAGCAAATCCTCTCTCCGAAATAAACATACGTACAGGCACAATAGTATATCCTCGCTCTTTTATTTTAGTCAGTAATTTATGTAACTCACGTTTTGTTAATAACAATTTACGAATGCTCAATGGTTCATGATTCATACTATTACCAAACTCATAAGGAGAAATATGCATATTTTTTACAAACAACTCAGTTCCTTTAAAAAAACAATAGGCATCTTTTAGATTCACTTGGGCATGACGTACACTTTTTATTTCAGTACCTTTTAATAGAATACCAGCTTCATATTTATCTAACACTTCATAATCAAAAAGTGCTTTTTTATTATTTATTTCAATTTGTTTTAGCTTCGCCATTAGATCAATGTTTCAAATAATTTTGCCAATTTTTCTTTGCTGATAATTTTTTGTCCTTGTTCCCCAGTGGCAATTACTCTATCACCAACTCTTGCAATATAGGTACATATAATTTCATTTCTTTCTAGTTTGATGATTGTCGCTTCAAAATATACCTCTTGCCCCAATAATGCTGGCGATTGATGAATGACATGCAAATAGGTACCAATGCCCTCTTCGTGAGCTTCTTTCATTTCTTTTACAAATAATCGACAACACCATTCTGCATCACGCCCCAATGCAAATGTTCCATACACTTCATGCACCTTGTCTTGTTCAAAATGTGCTAGATCAGCTGCTTGCACTACTTTCACAAAATGCTGCTTATCTCCTATTTTAAATATATTCTTCACTGGATACAAAGATACTATATAAATGAAATAATTTTGATCTTAGACATTTTTAGGTATGTCTAATTTTTATTTTATACAAATATAAAATATGAATATACTTTTGTAGTATGAATTGGATGAACAAAATACAGGATAAAAGTTTATCGGAAGTAAATAGCTCCATTGATTTTCCTAAAAAAGGATCTTTTTTGAAAAAACTATTTGCTTATACAGGACCAGGATTAATGGTAGCTGTAGGATATATGGATCCAGGTAATTGGGCAACCAATATTGCGGGGGGTGCACAATTTGGTTATACTTTATTGAGTGTTATTTTAGTTTCTAATATATGTGCTATCCTACTTCAACATTTGGCTCTTAAATTAGGAGTGGTAACAGGTATGGATTTGGCTCAGGCATGTAGAGCTAATTATTCTAAACCAGTAAATATTTTTCTATGGGTGCTTTGTGAAATTGCCATCGCTGCATGTGATTTAGCTGAATTAGTAGGTGCTGCATTAGCTTTAAATTTATTATTCGGGATTCCTATGTTAGTAGGTGTTACAATTACCTTACTCGATGTATTTATTTTATTATTCCTACAAAATAAAGGCTTCAGAAAATTAGAAGCATTAGTGGCTACGCTAATCTTAACTATTTTAGGTTGTTTTATTGTAGAGTTAATCATATCAAAACCTGAAATTGCTCCAATTATACATGGTTTTTTACCTAGTACACAAATCATTTTCAACCCTAATATGTTGTTTATTGCTATTGGTATTTTAGGCGCAACTGTAATGCCCCATAATTTATATTTACATTCGAGTATCGTACAAACGAGAAAGTGTGATGATACTATAGTAGCAAAAAAAGAAGCTATTAAATTTGCTACAATCGATTCTACTTTATCTTTAATTATAGCATTCTTTATTAATGCTTTTATATTAATACTTGCAGCAAAGGCTTTCCATTTTACAGGGTATAATAAAGTAGGTGATATACATGAAGCCTATCATTTATTAGATGGTATTTTAGGAGTGAGTATTGCTAGTACCTTATTTGGTGTAGCACTTTTAGCCTCAGGTCAAAACGCTACTCTAACCGGTACACTTGCTGGACAAATTGTGATGGAAGGATTTTTAAATATTAAATTAAAACCTTGGTTAAGAAGATTAATTACTCGTTTAATTGCTGTGATTCCTGCCTTTATTGTCATTTTAATATACGGCGAATCTTCTATTACTCAATTACTGGTATTGAGTCAAGTAGTATTATCCATGCAATTAAGTTTCGCAGTTTTTCCTTTAGTGGCATTTACTTCGAGCAAAGCTAAAATGGGAAGTTTTGCCAATGGCAATATACTTAAATATACTTCCTGGACTATTGCCTTTTTTATATGCGGTTTAAATGTTTATCTACTCATTAATACTTTTACTAGTTTAGATTTATAGTTTCCTTATTTTTATTATTCTGCCTGATTAGTACTATTGATGCTCAAGATATTGCTCCTATACAAACCGATAGACCCGATCAAACAGAGAGATCTTTTTTAGTACCTAAAAAATATTTACAAGCTGAACTGGGTTTTGCATACGAATCGAATCATACAAATGAAGAAAGTCTAGAACATCCTGCTATTTTATTGAAATATGGGTTATCTAATCGATTTGAATGTAGATTGATTAGTACTATTTATTCTGATTTCAATAATAAAAAATGGACCTGGCATTGGAATGAAATAGGAATAGGATTAAAAACAAAACTTACAGACGAACATCAATTCATTCCACAAAGCTCATTAATCATGCACTATTCGTTGATCTGGGATAAGCAAAGTAAAAAAGCAAAACTAAGTCCCGATTTTCGATTCACGTTTTTACATAGTCTAAGAAAAAATCTAAACCTAAGTTATAATGTAGGTATGCAATGGAATATTGAAAGCAACCGACCCACTTATTTATATACTTTATCACTTGCGTATGCCATCAATGAACATATTGGCGCTTATATTGAATCCTATGCTTTTTATGAAAGATATCAATTGCCCAACAACCTGATAGATGGCGGTTTCACATACCTGATTGGAAACAATACACAGCTGGATATTTCTGATGGTATCAGTTTGCAACAACCTATTAGTTATTTTGTTTCCACAGGCATTTCATTCCGTAGATCCTTACAAAAAACTAAGCAGGGCTAACGAAAATATTCTGACTTACCAAATGAGATAACATCAATTCTCTATTATCTGATAATTTTATAATGATAGATTGATCAAATTCTATTACATTTTTCATTTGCACTTTCGTACCTAAGGATAATTGAATGCTATCTAAAAATTGTAAGAAAACTGCACCTGTATCTTTAACACCAACAATCACTGCTTTCTCATTTTTTTTCAACTCATTTAATTGAATTTGTTTTCTTACTTGTATCTGCCCTTTGGCATCTGGTATTGGATCGCCATGTGGATCATATTTGGGGCTCCCTAAAAATTTTTCTAATCGATTAATTAAATCATCGCTTTTGATATGTTCTAATTGTTCGGCAATATCATGTACTTCATCCCAAGCAAAATTTAATTTTTGAGTTAGAAACACTTCCCATAATCGATGTTTTCGAATCAATGAAAAAGCAATTTGTTCTCCTTGCTTCGTTAGTTTTACTCCATAATATTTTTCATAACTAATCATTTTCTTTTGGGCTAACTTCTTCAACATATCACTTACTGAAGGAGCTGCAATATTCATCATGTTAGCTATATCATTGGTGGAAATTTTATGTATTTGAGCATCCGAAAGTTTTTGGATAGCCTTTAAATAATTTTCTTCTGCAATGGATAATGAATGGTCCATGAAATTTTATTTTAGGCAAAACTAAAATAATATTTCTATATTCATAATCTTTTATATACACAAAAAAAAACGCTATCCAAATGGATAGCGTTTTTTAAAATTAGTACTTCTGTATTATTTAAGTAATGTTACACTTCCTTGATAGTATTCACGTTTACTATCTAAATATTCTGCTTCTACATAATAAACATATACTCCAGGATTCATTAACTTTCCTTTAAATACTCCATCCCAACCAATATCTTGTCTATTACTTTCGAATAATAATTCACCCCATCTATCATAAATGGTAAATTTCAATTTCTTGATTCCTTCACCATATACTTTTAATATATCATTTACTCCATCTCCATTGGCAGGTGTAAATGCATTAGGTACATATGATTTTACGTGCTCTTCTACAAAAACATATAAAGTTGCATCCCCATAACAATCACTAGGATTTAATGTATGTGAATGATCATAAACTCTTATAGTATAAACCATATCATTATATGGATTCACAATTGGATTAGGACAATCATTACATGATAAACCTTGTAAAGTATTCCAAACATAAGTTGGATTGGTTGCATTCTGTACATTTACTTGTACTTGTTGCGAGCTACCTAACTCTAAATAAACAGTATCAGGTACTACATCAACAATTACAGGTGGAGGAAATGGAACAAATTGAATCAATGTATCAATACATCCATTCCCGTTGGTAGCTACTATTATATGTGTACCTGCACCTAAACCATAGAAGAAACCAAAATTTTGTACAGGACCTCCATCTATACTCCAAGTATATGGTGGATTAGCTAAGGCATTCACAATTATACTTCCATCTGTATATTGTGCTCCATAACAACTAGTACTATCAATAATAAAAGAGAACGTATCGATAGCTGGTCTTCCTATACTAGTCGTATCCGTAGCAATACATCCATTTGCATCTGTGGCACGAACATAATAAAAACCTGAAGTTAAATTTTCAAATACTGCGAATGGACTACTATTATAAACTAATCCATTTTGAGAATATTCAAAAATACTATAAGGTGTTGTACCTCCACTAGCAGCTACGGTAATTTTACCATTCTCACTATCCCAACATTGAACATCAATTCCAGATGCATTGATTACAAATAAACTAGGATTGATTAGAGTAACACTAATACTAGATGAACAATTATTACGATCTTTTACCACTACATTATAAGTTCCAGCGGTTAGTCCAGTAAATGTATTCGTAAAATTATAACTTACTCCTCCATCTATAGAATATTGGAAAGGTGCTGTTCCTCCTCTTGGTGATAATGTAATGGCACCAGTTGCATCATTATGACATTTATTCTGTGTCAATACTGCATCAATAACAATTGCTGCTGGTTGAGTGATAGTAAAATTAATCGAGTCAATACAACCCAATGAATCTTGTACATACGCCCGATAATTTCCAGCAGCTAAACCTGATAATGTATTAGATACTTGATAGGTTACATTATTTAAAGAATATTGGAAAGGTGCTGTTCCATTAGTGGTTCCAATTTGTACACTACCATCACTTGAACCATTACAAGTAGTAGGTGTATTCACTAATATCGTTGGTATAATACGCAATGGTTGAGTAATCACTACTGTTGTATTAGTGGTGCATCCTGTAAAATCTCTTACAGTTAATGTATATGTACCAGCACTTATATTGGTAAATAATCCTGAAGTTTGCCATGCTCCTCCAATATTATATTGATATGGTGTTGTTCCACCACTTGATGTAGCATTGATTTGTCCATCATTACCAGAAAAACATTTTACATTTCGTTTTGAAAATGCAAGTACAATAGTATCAACTCTAAGATTAGTTGTTATAACTGAATCACAACCTAGATAATTAACTAAAGTATCTTGATAGGATCCAGCACTTGTATATGTATGTATACCTACATTATAAGAGGTACCATTACAAATGGTTGGATTCAATGTAGTATAACTATGACTTTTTACTATTAATGTAGTAATCAATAAACTATCACAACTTAAATAAGAACTAAAGGTATCATAATATACACCCGAACTTCCACGATTAAGTCCTTGAATAAATACTGAATCACCAAAACAAATACTAATAGTTCGATTTGTAGTCACTAATGGAGTCACTGTAAGTATAGTTCGTATCACACTATCACAACCATGTATAGTAGATAAACTATCATAATAATTGCCAGTAACATTTTGATTCGCTCCAGCACAATAATAGGTTTGATCGTAACAGATTCTTATTGTAATAGGAGTAATAAAAGTTGGATATACGGTAAGGTTGCTGGTAATAATACTATCACAACCAGCAAAATTAACCAGTGTATCATATCGTGTACCTGATGTTGTATATCTACTCGTACCAATTTTTAAAGTATCACCTATACAAAATGAAGTTGTTATAGTGGTAGTACTAATAGGTGTATTTATAATCGTAGTTTCAATAATGGTATCACATCCTCCTGGCTTAGGGAATGTATCTCTATACACCCCTGCAGCACTATATGAATGTGGACCTACTACATAACTTTGATCTGGACAGATACGAATCGTTTGTCGACTCACCACTAATGTATCTATAGTTAAGTTGGTAGTTATAATACTATCACAACCTAAAACATTCGTCATGGTATCTCTATAGGTGCCCGTTAAACTGTATGTATGAGTAGCTACATTCAATCGCTGACCAATACATAAGCGAATATTTTGTGTCACAAAACTTCGAGGACGAACTACTAATGTTGTAAACATAATAGAATCGCAACCATAGATATTTGTAAAGCTATCTTGATATACACCAGAAGCTGTATACGTATGTCCATGATAGGTATAAGAGGAATCATTACAAATGATAATCGTTTGAGCTAAACTATCTCTAGGGATAATTACTAAACTTGTTAAAACCAATGAATCGCATCCAGCACTATTACGAAGTGTGTCTCTATAATTACCTGTAGTTATATAGCTACGTGTTCCTACTCGTACAATGCTTCCTTGACATAAATTGAAACTTTGATATATTGAATCTTTATTTCGTATGGATATAGTAACCGTATCTCTGAAATAACATAAGCTATCAAAAACAGTAACCGTATATGTTGTAGTTGTACTTGGTGAAGCAACTGGATTAATACGATTTGTTACAGATAAAGCTGTAGTAGGACTCCAAGTAATATTCAATGGAATTTTTCTTGCTACTGGATATTTATAGGGTGAAAAACGCCAGGATTCATTTACTATAGTATAGCCTTCTGTACTATTTCTTCCAGGAGGAGTGTGAGCTCTAGTACCTGTTATGTTTTCGATACCAATGGTATGTCCATTAGAACCTCCTGTATAATCGGCCCGTAAACTAGTTGTATGTACTTCTATAATATTACTATTTTCATATAAAATAACTTGAGTCGTTAATGGTCCACCATCGCCTGCTGTTAAGTGTGCTAGACTATTATAATTAATGATCAACTGCCTATTGGGGGTAATACCCATCGTATAATAGGTGACCGTTCCTCCACCAGTTAAAGTATAATTATTCCAACCACAGGCTATTAGATTGTTAGGAGTGCTTATATTTGGTATCAACTGACCAGTACAACAGCCAGTTGGGGAACCACCAGTAAAAGTAACAAAGCCATTGGTAGCTGCATAGAATTGAGTGAAATTGGTACAGAAGAAATTAAATGTAAATCCTATCGGTGCTGCTGGACTTACTGAAGCCGAACCTGTTGCCAATAAAGTAATAGGAGTACCGCCTCCAACTATGGGCGCAAATGGGATGGATGCTACTGAATAAGAATCGCATCGAGCAAAGGTATCATAGGTAATGACTGTATCATATCGAATAATATCATTGATATAAACTGACCTTGCTAAACATACTGATGTATCCGCTTGACGATTTAAAAAAGTAACTGAAGTATCGTAGGCAATATATAGTTGGAAGATAGAATCACATCCAGCAAGAGTAGTTCCAAAAGTATCATTATAAATACCTGCCCCTGGATAAACTCTAGTACCATAGGTATAAGTTGCCCCTCTACAAATTTTTACATCTTTTCTGAATATACCACCATTAACCACATTGATTCGAATTGTATCCCACTTATCACAACCTCCAGTTCCTCCACCCACTACATGCACATAATAAGTAGTACTGGTGGTTGGTGTAGCAATTGGATTGGCAGCCGTAGAATCACTCAAACCTGCTCGCGGAAACCAGGTATAAACATAACTGCCACTGATAGATGGAGTAGCACTCAATCGTACAGGACTTCCCCTACAAACGGTAGTGTCTCTAGAACCATTTAAACTAAATTGAGGAATAATAACTATAGTAACGGTGTCTCTATCTCTACAACCAAAAACGGAAGTTTCTCCTATTACTTCATAGGTTGTAGTACGAGTAGGTGTGACGACTATGGGATTACATGTATCACAAATCAAACTACTAGTATCGCCCCGTAGGACATGCCAAGTATAATCAGAGGCACTTCCTGATGCTTCAAGTGTAAAGGTAGCCCCAGGTGGATAACACACATATTGTGTATCGGGGGCATCAATGGCGACACCAACGACGACGACATCATAAGCAACAATAGTAGTACCGAATACTGGACAAGCATTATCTTGAAGAGTGATGGTAAAACTGTGCGGACCTAAATCTGCATCCGTTGGTCTCCAACTAAATGTCCCAACTACTGTTGGTGTATCTCTAGGAGGTGTTGTAAAACGAGCACTAGGTATGGAAATACCAATATTAGTAGTCATCGTAATCGTATCAATTAATGTATCAATTCCATATATGTTAAAACTGATACTATCTTGCGAACAAACATGATATCGATATGGAGTAATTCTTCCTCCTCCAGTTGCATCTCGAATCGTATCTAGGATTGGTGCTTCATTATCACATCGTAATACTGTTACCTGTATATCCCGCATCGTACTACCAATTAATACTCCATCCCTAAATTCTTGTACCAATATAGCCATGATACCTACTTGTATGGCATTAGGAGTTATAAATACGTTACCATTTAATGGATCAATGGTTAATGGAACGGATGTAGACAATGGCGATAAACCGGTGCGTGGTGCAATAAAAGGCACATAGTCAGTTGGTCCTATTGTATTACAGGGGACAATCGAATAATAGAGCGAATCTCTATCCCCATCGACGGCGCCGTGATTATATACAAAGGGATTATTATTACAAATAAAAGGGACAGGTAAGGAAGTAAACTCTGGTGAATTATCACAAGGATATACGGTATTATTATACGTTGCTTGGATATAAGTACTTACAGAACCAGGTGAGGATATGGTAGTAATCGCTGGATTCCTACAACAGGTAGTCCAACTCATAGTCCAGTCCGTACAACGTACTGGAAAAATCAATAAGCCTTCATAGATATGTTGTTGTACTCCTGGAACAGTCCCTCCTCTACATGAACTGAGAGCTGCTCTAGCCGGGCATATCGGGGATACTTCTATAGGAGAACCTGCTAAACGTGTAACCGTCACGTTAAAAGTTCGGCCACAAGAAGCAGAGGAAACTCTTACTGTTTGAGTAGAGAGTAATGCGGTTCCACTACAATCACGATAAAGAATAAGACGTACAATAAAGGAATCGGTACCGATGCAGCGAAAACTTAAATCGGAACCCATAATATGGGAGGCTTTTGCTTGATAACTCGAACAAGCGAAAAGCAGAAACGCAATAAAAAG
>CANHVE010000062.1 GCA_947464015.1 Saprospirales bacterium
ATATGCTGGTGTATGACATAAAACCCATTTATCATATTCTGCTTGTTCAACTACCATTACATATTTTTGCATACCAAAATGTGAACGTCCACATAACTCAGTACAAGCTAATTCATACATAAAAGTGGTATATCTTGGTGCACCAGTTGTTGGGTTAATTTTTTGCCATTCTGGTAATTTTGATAACTCTTCTCTTTTTTCCATAGTTGTATGTGTTGGTGTAAAATAGAATGTAGTAGGTACACCTGGCACACAATCCATTTTAACAAAGAAATGAGGTAAGTAAAAACTATGTAATACATCTAATGCGCCTAGTTTACATAGAACTGGTTTATTTTTTACTAAGTATAATGTATCTGCAAAAAAATCATCATGACTTGCTGAATCATCCCAATCAATACCAAATTCATTTTTCCACCACTCTTCTTTAGAAGCTATACCGATATGTTCTTGATCAATTTTACGATTACCAAAGTTCCCATCAACACCTGGATATCTTAAATTCCATTTAAACTGTTGTGCAGTTACTTCGATTACTAATTTATCTTTAGGCATATCTTTAGTTGAAGGAAATATATTCAACCAAGTAATCATCCCTTTAGCTACTAATATCATCATTACTGCTGCAGGTATAACCGTCCAAATAATTTCAAGCATATTGCTATGAGTAAATGAAAAAGCTTTAGCACCTTTTTTCTCTCTATATCTGAAAGCAAACCAGAATAATACTATGTGAGTAATAATAAATACAATACCTGTAAAGAATAAAGTAATATTAAATAACTTTTGTATTTCTAATCCGTGTACAGATGCTGGAGTTGGGATCATACGTGGAAGGAACAACTTGCTACTCCATGCAATTCCTATAAAAAATACGATCAAAAATCCAAGTAATAATATACCTTGAATATTACTTCTTTTGGTAGTATCATCTAATTCTCCTTGTATTTCTTTTGTTAACTCTACTGTTCTTGCTACATAAAATACTACAAGGATGATGCAGATGAGTATTATAATTCCTAATAATGTTGCCATATGTATATATTGTTATATTATATTATCTAAATGTGGTGATTCATACTTTCTTTTAAATATGCATCGTTTTTAGGGATTAAAGAATATTTACTTAAAGTGGTAAATACTGTAAGTAAAAACATTCCAACAAATCCTAAAAAGATCATTAATTCTGGTAATCCTAAACCTGAATAAGTAGAAACCTCTTCATGTTCATGTTCTTTTTTAGCTCCATGTCCTTCTTTGGCACCATGCTCTTCTTTAGATGCTTCATGATGTTCCATTTCTTTATGAGCTTCAGTTGTTGCATGTTCTTCTGTATGTACAGCTGTTGTTGTAGGTTCAGTAGAAGTAGTTGTAGTTGTAACTGCCTCATGTGTAGCATTTTTATCTTCTACTTTACTATCACTTATTCCTTTCTCTGCTTGTGCATATAAAACAGTTGAATTTGAATTTAGTTTAGAATGATGTTCGCCTTCTTTAGTAGCATGTTCTTCTGTTTTAGCATTATTCGGTTCGAACATAATTAATGTATAAAAATCCATATAATGACCAAAAATGATTACTGTAGCCATTAATAACATTCTACCATTTCTTCTTTTTGCACCTCTTCCTAATAAGAATAAAAAAGGAACTACAAAATTGATTACTAATACTGCATAAAACCAAAACTTAAACCAACCCACATTCCATCTTTTTACCCAAAAAATAGTATCTTCTGGTACGTTTGCATACCATTGTAACATAAATTGAGAGAACCATAAATAGGTCCAAAACACTGAAAAGCCAAATAAGAATTTTCCTAAATCATGTAAATGACTTTCATTAACCATTTGCATATAACCTCTACTTTTCAAATAAATGATAATGATAATCATAAATGCAACTCCAGCACAAGCATAACTTGCGAAGTTATACCAACCAAATAAAGTTGAGTACCAATGTGGATCAATTGACATCACCATAGTCCAAGAAAAAATAGATTGAGATACTCCAAATACTACTAAGAAAAGAGCAGCAATTGTTCTTAATTTTACATAATTTGCACCAAAAGTTGTCGCTTTATCTTCATCAGTAGACGTTTTTCTATACCAGAAAATAATACCAACCCACAATGCATAAAATAGCACATTGATAATTGTCCATGTAGTTTTATTAAGTAATGCAGTCTTTCCTTTAACAATAGCGTCAGTATGATGACCCATCCAATGTGCATATAAATTATGAATATCCAAATCCGCACCTACTATGATTATTAGTCCAAAAACAGCCATAATAACAATGAATGAGGCAATGGCTTCAGGTACTCTTTTAACCATCGTTACCCATCCACCCCAACCTTGTTGGTGAGCAGCTACAAAGAATAAACCTATTAAACTAATTCCTGTAAAGAAATATGTATTTAATAATAAGTTAGTCCAAAGTCTACTATGCTGATTTTCTGGGTGTAACCATAATGTAAGAACAACACCTACAATACCTAGAACTATCATACCTATGAAGGTATTTTTAGCTCTGCTTGATAATTTAAAATTCTCTGTAGTCATTATATATCTATTTTCTTGTATATTATAAATTATTTTACCATTGCTACTTTAGTTGAATCAGTTGAAGCTGCTGCAGGTGCTGGAGCTCCTTCTTTAATTCCTGCTAAATCTTTGATGTAACAAATCACTTTCCATCTATCACTTGGTGATACCATTGATGCGTATCCACCCATACTTCCTTTACCATAAGTAATAGAATAAAAAATATTTCCATCTGTCATTTGAGGTAATCTAGTAGCATATGCTGGTGGTCTAGCTCCATAAGGACCATCAGAACCATCTTCACGCTCTACGATGTAGCCATTCCCTTCTCCTTTTTCACCGTGACAAACTTGACAATTGACTTTGTAAATTTCTTTACCTCTATCTAATACCTCTTCAGATTTATAGGGATTTCTTAATACCGCAATCATTTCAGCTTGTTTCAAATAATAAGCTGAATCTTGATTATAACCACTATGTTCATTTTTCAATAAAAATGAACGTAGTAAACTTTCATTACATTTGATATTACTATCATTTGGGATATAACCTCTAGGTATAGTACCTGCTACTGGTAAACGTGCTGTCATTGTATCATTTTCTCCATAGAAAAAATCAGCACTTTGGTAGGTTTCATATGCTTTTGAATATCTCATATCAGGCATCCAATCCCAACCTGGGCTTCTTTTGCTTCTAGGAATTACTAAAAAAATCAGAATTAAAATTCCTATAACAATTACCGTATTTATTAAAAATTTATTTTTCATATCTTATAGTGTAGAAATATTAGTTTAATGGTTCGTCTGAATCTTTAAATTCTTTAGTATTAATTTCTAAAGCTCCTGTCTCACCTAATACTGATTTAATTTTGTCAATATCCGCTGATGATTTATCATCTATAGCAAATGTTAAAGCAAATAAATTATCTGTAGTTCTTTTATCAAAAATACGTGGCACTCTTCCTGGCCATAATTTATTTCTAATTAAGTAGGTAGTTACCATACCAACTGATGCAAATAAAACGGTTAACTCAAAAGTAACAGGAATATATGCTGGCAATGACCAAAATGGTTTACCACCAATAATAATTGGATAGTTAAATTTTGAAATAAAAGTGATTACAGACAATGCGGTAGTAGTACCTGTTAATCCAAAAAAGAAACCGGCTGTATGTAGTCTTGTATCTTTTAATCCAAGTATTGGATCAATTCCGTGTACAGGAAACGGTGAAAGTGCATCATGAATTTCAATCCCTTTGGATCTGATATGTTTGATGGCTTTTAACAATTTTTCTTCGTGGTCATATAAACCTACTATGAATTTGTTATTTTCTACTGCTGCTACTGACATAATCTATAGATTAAATAATTATTGTTCGTTAAAATTTTTATCATGATGAACGGCTGCATGTGCACCATGTCCACCGTCATGTGAATGACTATGCACATCACTAAAATCCTGTGGATCGCTCATTTTACTTTTTGCTGTTTCAGCTGAAGAACTGAAAATAGATTTCACTTCTGCTATTGCTATAACTGGGAATGTTCTTGCAAATAATAAAAACAGAGTAAAGAAAATTCCAATCGTTCCTACATATAAACCTGCATCTACCCAAGTTGGTGTAAAATAATTCCAAGAGGATGGTAAAAAGTCTCTATGTAATGAAGTAACGATGATTACGAATCTTTCAAACCACATACCGATGTTTACGAATATGGATAATAGGAATGAATAGAATACACTTCTTCTAATTTTTTTGAACCAGAAAACTTGTGGAGAAATTACGTTACAAGTCATCATCGAAATATATGCCCATTTATAAGGACCTAAAGCTCTATTATAGAATGCATATTGCTCATATAAATATCCTGAATACCATGCAATCACTAACTCAGTAATGTATGCAACCCCAACAATTGAACCGGTTAAAACGATAACTTTATTCATTGATTCTAAATGTGCCGTAGTGATATAGTTTTGTAAATTAAATATTTTTCTTGTAATCAACATTAAGGTTTGTACCATCGCAAAACCTGAGAAAATCGCACCTGCTACGAAATAAGGAGGGAAAATAGTAGTATGCCATCCTGGAACTACTGAAGTTGCGAAGTCAAATGATACGATTGTGTGTACTGACAATACTAGTGGTGTAGATAAACCAGCTAATACCAATGATAATGACTCAAAACGTTGCCATTGTTTAGCTGTACCCACCCATCCAAAACTCAATATATTATAAATCATTTTTCTTCTTGCAGTTTTTGCTCTATCTCTAATAGTAGCAAAATCAGGCATTAAACCAGAATACCAGAATAATAAAGAAACGGTAAAGTAAGTAGAGATCGCAAATACGTCCCATAATAATGGAGAGTTAAAGTTTACCCATAAAGGACCTCTTGTATTTGGATAAGGGAAAATGAAAAATGCCATCCATACTCTACCCATGTGAAATACTGGGAATAAACCTGCACAAACTACCGCGAATATGGTCATCGCTTCTGCTGCTCTATTAATACCTGTTCTCCATTTTTGACGGAATAATAAAAGCACGGCAGAAATTAGTGTTCCTGCATGGCCAATACCAATCCACCAAACGAAGTTGGTAATATCCCAAGCCCAATCAACTGTCTTATTTAAACCCCATACGCCTATTCCTTTCCATACTGTGTAAAAAAGACAAAATACACCAAATAATGCTGTAGCAGAAGCTAATGCAAATGCTATCATCCAAGCCATTGGTGGTGTTCCTTCTGTATTTCTTACGATATCATCGGTAATTTTACTATAGTTAGTATCTTCTCCTTTGATTAACGCTTCCCTAATTGGTGATTCGTAAGTACTCATATGTATCTATTTTATGTTTACTATTAATTTTTTTTTAACTAAATAACAAGTTTTCAGGAAATGAGAAATCATCAATTTTTTGTTTATTTCTCACTTTGGTCATATACAATACATTTGGTAAAGTGTGTATTTCTTCAATTACCCCGAATATTCTTTCATCGTGATCAACTAATTTAGCCACAACACTTTCTTTATTATTGTAATCTCCAAATTGAATAGCGTTTGTAGGACATGCATTTTGACACGCAGTTCTTATTGCGCCATCTTTTAAAGCTTCCCCTGCTTTTTTAGCTTCTAATTTACCCGCTTGTACTCGCTGTGCACACATACTACATTTTTCAATAACCCCTCTACTTCTACAAGTAACATCTGGGTTAATTAGCATTCTAGTTAATGGCTCTTGCATACCTATGGTATCTAAACCTTTTAACTCTTTAATATTCTCAAAATTCTCTGTATAATATTTTTTATCAAAAGAATCTGCATCAGCATAATCATACCAGTTAAATCTTCTTACTTTGTATGGACAGTTGTTTGCACAATATCTTGTTCCAATACATCTGTTATATGCCATTTGATTGATCCCTTCTGTAGAGTGGTTTGTTGCTGCCACTGGACAAACGTTTTCACATGGTGCATTATCACAATGCTGACATAACATAGGTTGGAACGTTACTTGAGGATTATTTTGATCTCCTGTATAATATTTATCAATACGTAACCAATGCATTTCACGTGCTCTAATTACTTGATCTCTACCTACAACAGAAACGTTATTCTCAGCCGTACACGCTACAACACAAGCTGCGCAACCAATACATGAATTTAAATCGATAACCATTTTCCAATGGTGACCTGGATATGTATGACCTGGATATAGAGTAACTAATTCTTCTTTTATCCAATCTTTTCTAGAATGCTCACCGATAACATTTTCAGAAGCCTGATCTTTTTTATATGCATCTAAAGTTGTTTCTTTAATGATATGTCTAGTTTTATAACCTCCTAAACCTTTATGTGTAAGTAAATGGTGGATTTGAGTACATCCAAGTGGAGCTACTTCATTTGTTAATTCCACTTTAACATTTAATGTATTTTCTTTTAATAAATTATATACATTAACTCCATATTGGAATTCTTTATTAGCCGAAACGGTTCTACCAAATCCATAAGCTACCGCAAACATACCAGCTGGAACACCCGGTAAACAATATACTGGTAATTTAAATGAAGTAGAACCTACTGTAACTTGAGCTATTTTAAATTCTTTATGATCAGGATTATGGAAAAATTTTTCATCTGATACACCTGTAACTAAGTAATTTTCCCAAGTACATTTTGTTAATGGATCTGGTAATTCTAATAACCAAGGATTATCTGTGTTTGAACCATTTCCAATACCTACTTTTTCGTATAATTTTAACTCTATTGCACCTCTTGAAGCAATACTATTTTTTGCACTAGTAGCACAAGCTGCCATATCTGCAAAATTTGGTGTAATGGTTAACACTGGTGCATTACATATAATTTCTCCATCATGAATAGTATTATCCCATAATAATAATGAAGTATTATATTTTGTTTGCATTGGCATAATTGTACTATCCCAATTTGCTCTCATATATTCATCGTATGGTGTATTGATTCCTGCCCATACTAATAATGATTCTTGATAAGATCTAGTATCGAATAATCTACTAATTGTTGGTTGTTGTGTAGCTATAATTCCCGCTTTTGGTTCTGCATCACCCCAATTTTCTAAATAATGATTAGTTGCAGCAACTACTTTAGATTTATCAGCAGTTTCATTTTTTCTTTCACCAAAATAAATACTTAAAGTTTTACCTAATGCTTCTCCAAATTTAGCTCCATCTGCTAAACTATATACTGGGTTACATTCTGCCATTAAGATAGCTTTAACACTACCCATATTAGCTACTAAACTTGCTACCGCTTTATCATCCCCTTGTTTTTGGTAACTTGGTCTATCCCATAAAATAGTAGTACCATAATTACCTAACATGTTATTAATCCCGTTTATCAAACATTGTACATCTGTATTGTTTGAACCACTTACCACTAATGATTTTCCTCTAGCTGCCCATAACTCTTCAGCTACTGCATCTAAGTCTTTATTACTAAATCCTGAATTTACAACAGTTGCTTGTCCAGCTTTTGTAGCAATGGCATTATATACATTGATTACTGCATTTACTTCATCACTTGGTTTAACTGGTATTTTTTTATCTGCATTACTACCTGTTAGTGTAGTCATCGATTCTACTTGAATATGTCTACTCATAGTAGTAACCTCTGGACTTACTTTTCTATTTTTGATATAATCAGCTGCAAACTCAACAGGAGAAATCCAAGTACCCATGAAATCTGCTCCAAAACTTAAAATGAGTGAAGCTGCATCAAAACGGTAATTAGGAATAGCTCTTAAACCAAATGTTTTTTGGTTTGCATCCAATAACCCACTGTATGAAATAGCATCATATTGAATATGTTCTGCTGTTGGATATTTTGCTTTAAAATCTGCAATTGCTTTTTTAGTTGTTGGACTAATAATCGTACCTGTCAAAATAACGATTCTTCCGCCTGCATTACTAATTGCAGCTAATTCAGTACTCACTTTGGTGTCAACTGCTTTCCAATTAGATGCTTTACCATCAATCATTGGTTTTTGATATCTACCTAAGCTATATAAATTTAATACTGAAGCTACGGCTTGAGCATGCATACCACCTTGAGTGATAGTTGACATCTTATTGCCTTCTGCCAAAATAGGACGACCTTCTCTAGTTTTCACTAACACACTTACGAAATCTCCTCCGTTTACATAAGCAGAAGAATAGTAATTAGCCATTCCTGGAATAATTTCTTCTGGTTTGAATACATAAGGAATTGATTTTTTAACTGGCATTTTACAGCTAGCTGCTATAGTAGCAGCAGTTACGCTAAACCCAAGCATTTTAAGAAAATCTCTTCTACCAGTATTAGCTGTTGTAGAAATACTTTCAGTAATACCACTCAATTCTGGAGTAATTTCGCCGAATTCGTTGTTATCGCTTTGGTTTGCTATTTGGTCTTCCGAACCAGGTAAGCCTTTCCAATATTTTGTTTCTTTCATATTATTATATAATGAGAAATGAATCTATTTATTTTTTTTATTTATGCACTATTAATAGTGACATTTTTGACATTCAGTACCACCGATATTTTCTACAGTAACACCTTTCATTTTACCCTCAGCTTTAGCTTTAGCATATTTTTGATAGATTGTATAATACTTATTTCCATCAAAATTTACTTCTGTATTTCTGTGACAATTTATACACCAGCCCATAGAAAGAGGTGCATATTGATATACTTCCTCCATTTCTTGAATAGGACCGTGACAAGTTTGACAAGCAATACCTCCTACACTTACGTGTTGTGAGTGATTGAAATAAACGTGGTCAGGTAAATTATGTATACGAATCCATTCTACTGGCTTAGGATTGTTTCCATAGGTTTTAGTATCTAAATTGAAATCTGCATATTTATAAATCTTTGCAATTTCAGAAGTACCATATTTAGGACCTTTATTAATTACTTTATGACAATTCATACAAGTGCTAATAGAAGGAATATTTGAATGTTTTGATTTATCTGCTGAGGTATGACAATATTGACATTCAATTTTATTAGTTCCAGCATGTAATTTATGCGAAAACTTAATAGGTTGCTCTGGTTGGTACCCTTGTTGACGACCTAATGCTGTTGCATTGCTTACCAAAATAAAGAATACTACTATTGCTACTATTAAACCTCCAACTATTCTTAACTTAGAATTTTTATAGAATGGTACAAATTCATCTAAGGTCTCGCCAGCTTTTTCATCAGCCATACGTTGTAGACTATTGCCTACTCTATTTAAAGAGAAGATAATTGCAACCAGTACTGTTAAGGTTACAATTAAAATCCATGTTGGAAACATCGAGTCCTCAGCATCTGCACCTTTTGTTTCTACTGTTGTTTTAGCAGCTGTAGCACTAACTGGTGGATTTTGAACATAAGCTAAGATATCATCTATCTGCGCATCTGTTAATTGAGGAAATTGATTCATTACAGATGGATCATAGTTCTGAATCTTTAACGCATATGGATTACCTGCTGCAACTGGATCTTGCCAATTTTTAATCCATCTGTGTAACCAGACTTTACCATCTATTCCTTGGTGCTTTGCACCACTTTCCCATCTTTCTACTACTCCTGTAAGAGCTGGACCTGTTAGTTTTTCATTTAATTTATGACAACTAGCACAATTTGACTTGAACAGACCTTGGCCTGATTTTGGGTCGCCTTGGGCGTTTGCGCCGATAAATGAGAATGAAAAAAGGACAGTGAATAAAGCTATTACAAATAAATTATTAGGTTGAAACCCTTGTGGGACCTGACTTCGTATGAGTTTTGTCATAATATTGTAAAATTGCACTGCAAATGTAAAAATTAGTTAAAGAAAAAACTAAATAATATTTAAAAAAAATAATGTTTATATGTGGAAAGCTTAAAATAAAAACAAAACATATTGATTAACAAGCATTTTTAATCTATGTATATGTTATTATTTTATTAAAAAAAATGAATCAAAGCCTCTTTTTTTTCTTTTGGCATACTTTTGAATAACAATCTATTTGAATTTCTTACAAATTTGAATCACATATTTATGAAAAAATATCTTTACTTCAGTTTACTTTCTATTGTAATTTTTCTCAATGCTTGCGCATTTTCAAAATATTATTATAATGAAGGTGATTACGAAACAGCAATTGGAGTAGCTGTTTCAAAACTAAAAAACAATTCAAAAAATTGGCGTGAAGCATTAGTCCTTGAAAAGGCCTATAATGAGGCATTCTCAAAAGATATCGCGCGTATTGAATTTTTGAAAAAAGAAGGAAATCCTGATTGTTGGATAGAAATTTATGAGTTGTATGGTGCCATTAATAAGCGTCAAAATTTAGTAAAACCTCTTCTTCCCATTTTTATTAAAAAAGAATATAGAAATGCAGATATTAAAACCATTAATGTAGATGAAGAACTTATAGAGAGTAAAAGGAAAGCAGCTGAATACCTCTATAATCATGCACTAAAATTAATGAGTCATAATAACAAATTAGATTATAGAAAAGCTTATCAAGAATTAGATGAAATCAAACACTATTACAACAGCTATAAAGATGTAGCTGTATTAATGCAAAACTGTTTAGATAAAGGTCAAAGTTTTGTTGGTATTCAATTTAAAAATTCTTGGAATTCTACATTTCCAAAAGAATTTGAAAAAAATATTCTTGATATCATACCTGCTGATTTCAATTCTCAATGGGTTAAATACTCCTTCATCAAAGATTCTATCAAATTAAAATATGATTACAAAATTCTATTAGATGTACAAAATGTAAATATTAGTCCTGAGCAATTACGTGAGACAGAATTTCCAGAAGAGAAAACAATTGAAGATGGCTGGTACTATGCACTTGATAGCAGAGGGAATGTAAAAAAAGATTCTTTAGGGAATGATATAAAATTAAAAAAATACATCACTGTAAGATGCATAGTTAAAGAGACCATTCAAAATAAACAAGGAAGTATTCAAGGGAATATTACATATCTTAAATCTTCTGACAATTCTTCTATTTTTCAAACAATAAAAAGTATTCCATATAACGAAAATTTAATTTTCACTAATATATATGCTATTGCACAAGGAGATCAAAGAGCATTAAGCGAAGTGAATAGAAAAAAAATTGGTGGTCGTCCTGTACCATTTCCAACCAACATTCAAATGGTTATGGATGCTACTAATCTATTAAAAGCACGTTTAATTGAAGCCATTAGAGGTAATCAACATGTAGTAATGAACTAAAGTGTATCGCTTACTAAATCCCATTTTTCAAACAATTCATTTAAGAAGAGATTCTCTTCTTTGGTTATAATACGGTCTGATTTTGCCAATTTTATAGCAAAAGAAACTAATTGTTTACGCTCTTGTTCATCACTATCCATGTAAAAATCATCCATTGCTTTATTGAAATGCTGCATAAAATCTGCAGGATTAATAGTTGAAATGACTTCTAATTCTTTATCTAAATTTACTTTAAACGGAAACTGTGCTAGTAACCAATCTCGTATCACTAAATCTTCTTGTACTTGGAACTTATTGTCTACGGCCGACAATATCATCAGTAAATGATAGCCTGCTATGGGTTTACTAAGCTTATTTGTCATAATTTAAGTAAATTAAATAGTATATAATCTTACAAAGATATATTTTTGTATCTAGCATGTTACACTTTTTTAGAAAATACAAACAATTATCTGTCTTATTAGCGGCTTTTATGCTGCTTGTATCTAGTGGTTTGTTTATTCATATGCATGCCTGTAATATGGATGGAAGCAAAAGTATATCTGTATACAAATACAATATCCAAAGTAATTGCTCTAGCTGTTGTAATAAAATTATCAATGAAATTATTATTAAAGAAAATTGTTGTAAAGAAACTATCATTTCTGCCTTTTTTAAAGCCAATGTCTCTTATTCAAACTTCTTTTTCTCTTTCAAAAATTATGAAAATATTGTAATCACTTCACTTTTAATTTCCGTTTTTACACTTTCATTTTTTACCCCTAAAAAGCTTGCATTTCAGCGCAGCTCAATCTATCTCATCCCTTTACCTAAAGGCAATTTAGCCTTCTTATGCAAATTAAATATTTGATTATACAGCCCTAGTAATAGAGTGTAATCATAATTTAATTTAAATAAACAAAATGAAATATATATTATTCATCTGCTTACATATGACAATTTTTGCGGCTTTAGGCCAACGAAATATAAGTGGTCAAGTAATCGATTTATCGTCTGATGCAAAAGACATTATTGTTGGAGCAACAATAACTAGTTTAGAAGAAAAAACAATTGCCACTTCTACTTCCATAGATGGGAACTTTAAACTAAGTATAAATGAAGCTACTAAACATCTAGTCATATCTTATGTATCCTATTACCCTGATACCATCACAATAGAAGCAGATAAAGATTATTATGCTTTAGGGTTAACTCAAAAATCATTAAAAGAAATTACGATTCGAGTAAATTCTAGTTCAAGAAATCTTGACCAAACAATGAATTTAGAAACCATCGGACTGAAAGAATTACGCTCAGCTGCTTGTTGTAATTTAAGCGAAGCATTTGAAAAAAATGCAAGTGTGGATGTTGTATACAGCGATGCGGTTAGTGGGGCTAAAGAAATAAAAATGTTAGGATTAGATGGATATTATACTCAAGTGTTGATTGGTAATCAAATTGCGATTCGAGGCTTAAATAATACATTCGGATTACTTTATATTCCTGGTCAATGGATGAAAGGCATTTCTGTAGCTAAAGGGATAGGTTCTGTCATTAATGGTTATGAAAGTATTACGGGACAAATAAATGTTGAGAATAAAAAAGCTATGAATAGTGAATTATTTAATCTGAATTTCTTTGGTACGCACCAAGGTTATATGGAATTAAATAGTGATTTTTCGTATCGATTAAGTAAGAAAGTAAGCACTATTGCCTTTCTACATGCTGAAACACATCCTGTATTAAATGACTTTAATAAAGATGGTTTTGCAGACCATCCTCGTTATTGGCAAGTAAATCTTTCAAATCAATGGAAATATCAAGGTGAAAAATTTGAAGCCGATTTTGGAGCACAATACATTCATGAAGATAGAACATCTGGTCAATTAAGCTATCTACGTCATCAAGATTTGAACCAACCTGCTTATGGAATTCAGATTAACAATAGACGAATCGATATCAATGCTAAAACTGGTTTTATTTTATCTGAAGATAAAAGCATAGGGATACAATATAAATTATTTCGACATCAGCAAAATGCTCGTTTTGGGTTTAATGAATATAATGGTAGACAATATTTTGCTAATATCAATTTCATTTATCAAACTGAAATTTTAAGCCATAATAACATATTAAGAATTGGTGCTTCATTTACCTATGACGACTATAATGAAGAGATGAATAGTATTGGTCGGAAACGTGTAGAAAAAGTTCCAGGTATTTTTATGGAGTATTCGTTTAAATATTTGGACAAAATAGATTTAATAAGTGGCTTACGTGTCGACTATAATAGTTTTTATGGAACCTTTGTTTCTCCTCGTGTTCATTTTAAATATAGTCCACGACCAGATATAGGAATTCGTATCAGTGCTGGAAAAGGCTATAGAAGTCCAAATATTTTTGCAGAAAATTTAGGTTCTTTTGCCAGTAGTAGAAAAATAATTATTGATCCGAATTTGAATTATGAAAGTGCTTGGAATTATGGGCTTTCTTTTTCGAAAAAATTCTATATACGAACGGACAAAGAATTAGTTTTAAGTATAGATTTATATCGTACTGACTTTCAAAAACAAATTGTAATAGATAAAGAAAATCCCTATGAATTACATATGTATAATTTACAAGGGAAATCGTATGCTAATAGTTTGCAAATAGAAGGCACTTATGAAATATATAAAGGCCTTACTATTAAAGCTGCATGGAAATATGATGATGTTTGGATACAATATAAAGATGGCATGAAACGTAAGCCATTATTGCCGATTTATAAAATATTAGGTACTTTAAATTATGCAACAAATAATGCTAAGTGGAATTTTTCGCTCACTTCGCAATACTATAGCAAATCTAGAATTCCTTCTACTATCGAAAAACCTGAAGTTTTTCAATTGCCAAGTTACTCCAAAGGCTTTGTTAACTTATTATGTCAGAT
>CANHVE010000063.1 GCA_947464015.1 Saprospirales bacterium
AAACAGTTCAATAACAATATAAAATTAACAATTAGTTTACGCATATATTCTTCATTAAGCTTAATGATTAAGCACCTATAAATATAAATTTATTTTTTTGTAAAATGTATTTGGCATCCAATAGATTTAGTTTCTTTTATTTGAACCGTCTTACCAACTAATAATGAATCAATAGCATTTTTCACAAATGATACTTTCACTAATTCTTCACTAGTTGCATTATCATCAATAGCTCCATTATATTTAATCGCCCATTTTCCCTTTTCATTCCAAATTACATAAGCATGAGGCGTTTTTTGGGCATTATACTTTTTGGCTACTTGTTGATCTTTATCATATAAATAAGGAAATTCAAAATGTTCTAGCAGCGCTTTTTCTTTCATCTTTTCATAACTATCCTCTTCATAGGTATCAGCATCTGTTGAGCTAATGGCAATTAATGGGACACCTTTTGCTTTATAAATATTATATAATGCATTTAATCGTGAAGTATATAAACGTGCATAAGGGCAATGATTACAGGTAAAAATAATAACATAACCCTTGATGGCTGGATCTTCTTTTAATGACACATATTTACCATCAACATTTAGTAATTTAAAATTTAATTTATCTTTAATTTTATCTGGCTTAAAACTATTTAATGACACTAATAGCAGCATTAGAAATACGCATATATATGATTTATATTTAGTCATATTTATTTTTCAATATTTTAGTTAATGACTGTAAAGTCACTGGTTCTGCAATAAATTTCCTAAATGCTATATGTTGATTTATAAATAAGGTAGCAGGAATGGCACCAGACCATTTTGGATCGACTTTAGAAATCCAATCATTCGCATTTGAATCTTGTAGCACATAAATAGTATTTGTGATATCTAGTTTAGAAATAACTGCTTGTAGATTTTGAATGGCCGTATTGCTAGGATCGAGTGATACTAATACAAGTTTATATCGAGCAGCTGTATGCTGTTTATCATACGAGATTATAATTGGCAATTCATTCATACATGGAATACACCAAGTTGCAAAAAAATGAAGCACGTAGGTGGTATCCGATTTATTATAGATCGTATGTGCTAAAGAATCGTAGGTAACAACACGGATTTGTTGAGCAGAGAGTAATTGATGAGCAAACAAAAGTAATACGAGTAGTATACAATATTTCATTATTAATCTCTTGGATGAGGCGGCTTTCTTTTATTCGGACTAAATAAATTAGCTAATTCATTACTTAATTTTTCGAAATCTGCAAGTTGATCTTTTTTGCAAATCTTTTTTATATTTTCAAAATGGGTATAATTAATATACTCTATATCTTTTTGTTTAATGGCAATTTCATTGATTAAAGAATCCTTCACAGCAGTTGAAATATTAGTATTGAGTTGTATATACAAATTCTTTTTTAGTTTTAATAAATCCTCTTGATTTTGAAACATGCTTTTTTGATGTTCTTTGATAAGTACATCATAGGCTTTGATTTGATTATCATCAAAATGCAGTTTTTCTATAATTATATTTCTTGGCACCATGGGTCCATCTTTATGAAAACCTGGCTTTTTCCATAAAAAAAATGTAACTAGAGTAATATTAACAGCTAGTAAACCAATTGATAAGATACTTAATACTTTTACTTTATTCATAACTATACAAATGATTGTTAGGTAATAAATTCATTTGATTAGCCAAATTGTATTCCGATGAAGTTTCTTTCGATTTATTAATAATAACCAATACATTTAGTAATACTATGATACTAAACGTAAATCCTAATGCCCATATTACTTTAATAGGCATTTGCATAGTAGCAACTTGAGTGATTTTTTGTTGTATACGAGTATATAAATAAGGAGACGTTTCTACTGTCTCAATATTTTCAAGAGGCTTAAGAAAATTTTCTATGTTTTGGTTTCTCATGATTATGTCTATTTAAACGATTTTAATTCTAAATACCTTCGTCTTTATTTAAATTTATTTGTAAATTATTTTTAGCTCTTTGTAAAAGCGATTCTACAGCTTTTACCGTAAGATTCATTATTTCGGCAATCTCTTTTTGATTTTTACCCTCTATTTTAGAGAGTATAATCACTGTTTTTTGATTATCTGATAATTGATTGATATATTTAAATATCCTATCTGTCGCTTCTTTTTGTTCAATAATTATACCAGGGTGATTACTATTAATAGGATCATATTTGATCGTAATTTCATCTTTGTGAAATAATGAAGTAATAAAGGCAAATCTTTTCTTAGCTTTTTTAGCTTTAATATAATCAAGTGATTTATTAATAGTGATACGATGTATCCAGGTCGAATACTTAGCATTTTCTTGAAACGACTCTAATGATTTATGAATAGATACAAATACATCTTGAGTAATCTCTTCAGCATCTTCAATATTCTGCACATAATGCAATGCAGTATTAAAAACCTGTTTATTGTATGTATTATATAACTCTATAAATGTCAATGATTACAATAATATTAGGTTATAAGAAAATAACTGAATGTAAAAGTTCTATATATAAATGCATTTAGTTCTTTTTTTTGTTAATCAAGTGCGTATAAATCATAAAAAGCGCCATATTCGTTGAATAAATAATATTATCAGCTCTATTATCAGTGAATTGATATCGTTTGGTAAGTTTAGAATTTTTATCTCCTACACTGATATAAACTGTACCAACGGGTTTATCCTCTGTACCTCCACTCGGGCCTGCTATACCAGATACAGCAATTCCATACGTACTTTTGGTTTTATGTAATAATCCATCGAGCATCTCTTCAACACATTCAGCACTTACAGCACCAAATTGGGCTAATGTTGTTTGTTTCACCCCTAGTTCTTGTGTTTTTAATTCATATGAATAGGTAACTACAGATCCTAAATAATAAGTAGAACAGCCTGCAATACTAGAAAGGGTACTAGCAATATATCCTCCAGTACAACTTTCAGCTGTTGATATTGTTTCTTTATTTTCAATTAATAAATGACCTATCACTTCTTCTATTTTTTGTTCATCATATCCATATACATGTTCTTGTATTCTCGATACAATTGATTGGGTAAGTTGCTCTACTAATAGTGTAGTAGTTTTTAAGTCCTTTTTGGTTGTATAAGCACTTAAACGTAATCGAACTAAGCCTAAATTTGGTAAATAGGCCAACTTAATAGTAGCTGGTAATGAACTCTCAATATCTGCTATTTTCTCTGCAATGATTGATTCCCCCATTCCAATGGTCATGATATTTTTATGTAAAATCTCAGGCAATTCAAATCTATTGGTAATCTTTGGTAAAATCTCCAATTGCATCATACTCTTCATTTCATGAGGAACACCAGGCATCGATACTACAATCTTTTCATCTTTTTCGAACCACATACCAAAAGCGGTACCTCGTGTATTTTCAATAGGTGTTGCATTTTTAGGTAAATAGGCTTGACCTTTATTAGCCTCATTGATTGTTCTTCCACGTTTTTTAAAATAGGCTTCTAACTTTTCTAAATACTCGGGAATTAATACCAATTCTGTTTGAAAATACTTACATAAAGTATATTTAGTGATATCATCTTTCGTTGGACCCAAACCTCCAGTTATAAAAACAATATCACTTTCGTGTATGGTTTTATCTAGCGTTTCAAGGATTTGTTGCTCGTTATCTGAAACAGATACAATTTGTACGACCTTAATTCCTATTTGATTAAGTGTTTGGCCTAACCAAGCTGAATTGGTATCAACTATCTGACCTATTAAAATTTCATCTCCTATAGTAATAATGCTAGCTAACATAATTTTATTTATTATTTTTGGCAAACTATTTGGTAAGTACCGAATACAATTACAATATTAACTACAATAAAGTTTACAATTTATATAAAGATTAAATTAAACAATTATGAAAAAGCTTTTGGGAATATTTATCATATTAGGATTCATCATTTTAGATGTTTCAGCTCAATCGAATGGTGGTAAAAATGCAGGAATAGGTACAGGAACCACAACTACAACTACTACTACTACCACAACTACAAATGGCACTAAAATATTAACAGATGTTTTAAATGGAGCTGCTGGTGCAGTTACAGGTGCTACAACAGGCACCCCAACTAATCTTCAAATGGAAAATGGAATGCGTGATGCATTAAATCAGTGTTTAAAAAATGGAGCTGGCATCGTTTCCTTAAAAGATGGTTTTTTTAGAAATCTAGCCATTAAAATATTATTCCCTCAAGAAGCTAGACAAGTGGAAGCTGCCCTTAGAAATTTAGGTTTAGGAAGTATATGCGATCAAGCTATTTTAAAATTCAACAGAGCGGCTGAAGATGCGAGTAAAAAAGCAACTCCTATTTTTACAGATGCTTTGAAAAAAATCACCATTACAGATGTTGTAAATATCTTATTAGGACCAAATAATGCAGCAACAAACTATTTTAAAAACAATACTCAAACTCAATTAGTGAGTTCTTTTTCTCCTGTTGTAAACACTAGTTTAAGTAGTGTAGGAGCTACTCAAGCATGGAGTATTGTTACTACAAAATATAACAAACTACCATTAGTAAAACCAGTAAATACTAATTTAGGTCAGTATGTAACAGGAAAAGCAATTGATGGATTATTTTATGTAATCGCTCAAGAAGAAGTAAAAGTTCGTCAAAATATTAGCAATAGAACTACTCCAATCATGCGAGATATATTTGCTTGGGTAGATCAACAAAAAGCTGGTGGCAAATAAGAAATTTAGTTAATTAATGAAAAGCTATCTATTTTTTAGATAGCTTTTTTTATGTAATATAAAATAGATTTGCAACCTTATTAAATATATAAGCATCAAGTAAATAGAATAAGCATTGTTTAAATGTGACTTAATTATGATATGCCTGATACAATAATTCGTTACTTCTTAAGTTAATACAAGTACAAAAAACAAATAAAATATAAATTATGTAAGCCTACTTCTACTTTTCTTTCATAAATTTGCAAGAAAGCCATTGTTAAACATACTAAAAAAATATTTTATGGCCATATTAGAAGAAATAAGACCTTCAAAAGCAGGCAAATACATTTCATTAGAAGATAAGTACGGTGCTCATAACTATCATCCCCTTCCTATTGTATTAAAAAAAGGAAGAGGAGTATATGTTTGGGATGTAGACGACAAGTGTTATTTTGACTTTTTAAGTGCCTATAGTGCTGTGAATCAAGGTCATTGTCATCCTAAAATCATTCAAGCTTTAGTAGATCAAGCACAAAATTTAACTCTTACATCTAGAGCTTTTTATAATTCAAGTTTAGGACCTTACGAAAAATTTATTTGTGAATTTTTCGGTTATGACAAGGTTTTACCGGTGAATAGTGGAGTAGAAGCTGTTGAAACAGCTTTAAAACTAGCTCGTAAATGGGGTTATCAAGTAAAAGGAATAGCGGAGAACAAAGCTAAAATCATATTTGTTGAGCATAATTTCCATGGTAGAACTTTAGGTGTAATTTCCGCTTCTACTGACGAAGATTCAAGAAAAGAATTTGGTCCATTTATACCCAATATGGTTATTATTCCATACAACGATACAAATGCATTAGCCGCTGCGGTTCAAGATCCTAACGTATGCGCTTTTATAGTAGAGCCCATTCAAGGTGAAGCAGGGGTATTTGTTCCAGATGAAGGATATTTACAAAAAGCATATAGCTTATGCAAAGATGCGCAAGTACTATTTATTGCAGATGAAGTACAAACAGGTATTGCCCGAACAGGTAAAATGTTAGCTTGTGATCATGAAAAAGTTCGACCAGACATAGTCATATTAGGTAAAGCATTAAGTGGTGGTGTAATACCCGTAAGTGCTGTATTGGCCGACAATGAAGTTATGATGTGTATTAAACCAGGTGAACATGGATCTACATTTGGAGGAAATCCATTGGCCTGTGCAGTTGCAACCGTTGCTTTACAAGTGATAAAAGAAGAAAACTTAGAATATAATGCACAATATTTAGGAGTTTATTTTAGACAAGAATTAGAGAAAATCAATTCTACTCTCATCAAGCAAATAAGAGGAAAAGGACTTTTAAATGCCATTGTATTAGATACAAAGGATCCTAATAAAGGTTGGGATATATGTATGAAACTTGCAGAAAGAGGCTTATTAGCAAAACCTACTCACTCGTATATTATTCGATTAGCACCACCTTTAGTGATAACAAAAGAGCAAATAGATGAGTGTATTCAAATTATAAAACTAGTATTTGAGAAAGATTTCTAGTACAACCATATAAATGATAAAAAGTCAATGCAATAGCATTGGCTTTTTTGTTGAAAGAAAATTTAGAGAATACCAAAAACTGCTTTTACCTTTGCAGAAATTGAATAAAAATCATGTCTGATAAATATTTACAAAGAGGTGTATCTGCTGCTAAAGAAGAAGTTCATGCCGCTATAAAAAACCTAGATAAAGGATTATTTCCACAAGCGTTTTGTAAAATACATCCTGATTATTTAGCAGGCGATAAAGATTTTGTAAATGTGATGAGTAGTGATGGAAGTGGAACCAAATCTATAATTGCTTATTTATATTGGAAAGAAACTGGAGATGCATCTGTATGGAGAGGAATTGCACAAGATGTAATCGTTATGAATTTAGATGATTTATTATGTGTGGGTGCAACAGGCCCTTTTGTTTACAATTCTATTATTAATAGAAACAAACATAAAATACCCGGCGAGATTATTAAAGAAATAATAGAAGGGACTGCTAGTTTTTTTGATATGCTAAAAACCTACGATATTCATTGTCACTTTTTAGGTGGAGAAACAGCTGACTTAGGGGATATAACTCAAACACTTACTACGGATGGCACGATGACCACCCGAATGCCAAAGAAGCAAATTATTAATAATGGTAATATTCAAGCAGGTCAGGTAATTGTAGGTTTGGCTGGATTTGGTCAAGCCAGTTATGAAACTGAATATAATAGCGGGATAGGTAGTAATGGATTAACTTCTGCTCGACATGATTTATTAGCTAAGAATTATGCTACAAATTTCCCAGAAAGTTTTGATAGCAATACCAATCAGGATGTTTTGTATTGCGGTAAACATCAATTAACCGATGAAGTAGGTTTACCTTTAAATATTGGAAAAATGTTGCTCTCTCCTACTAGAACTTTTAGTCCGGTTATTAAAAAAATTATTGATGCTTTAGGTACGAACATAAAAGGCTTAGTACATTGTACAGGTGGTGGACAAACTAAAGTTTTACATTATATCAATCATGTTGATATAGTAAAAAATAATCTTTTGGAGATCCCTGCATTTTTTAAATTAATACAACAAGAGTCTGGAACCGATTGGCAGGAGATGTTTAAAGTGTATAATTGTGGAACCAAATTCGAAGTTTATACCGATGAGAAAAGCGCTGAACAAGTGATTGCCATTGCAAAATCATTTCATATAGAAGCTCAAATTATTGGATATACAAGTGCACAACAAACTACAAAACCAAGAGTGATCATACAACATGACTCTAATGAATATAGCTACTAATTAAATAGTATTGATATTCGCAATAAAGGAATATAAAAGTTCTTTATCGAATAATAATTTTTCTTTATTATCTGATTTATAATTATTGATTGAAGCCGATTTAAATAGATATAACAACTTTTTGTATACCGCTTTATCTACCTCTTTATTATTCGAATAGTTTTGAATATATCTATGAAAATTATTCAATGTATAATCACAAACATTATATTGTTTTTGATGCAATTCGAATAAAATCTTAATGGCATAATAAGTCATTTTAAACTCTATTGTTGAATCGAAGGTATCATCATGACTTTGCTTCTCTATGATAGTTTAAGCATCACTAATATGATTATTGAGAGCTAACATAACACTAGCTTGGAGATGTGATTTATTTAAGTTATTGATATTAAAATCAGTTTGTTTATATTCTTTATTCTCTAATTCATTAGTATAATCTACAAGCATTGTATAATCTTCAAAATAATAGATATACTGTATTTTTTGGCGAAGTATAAACTTCTTTAACTCTATTTTATAATCTATATTTTTTTGAATAATTGGATATTTCAAATAAGCTTCACTCAGAGCTATGTAATTTAAAGAATAATTTACGATTAAGCCATGAAATGAAAAAGGGATTTATCATAGATAAATCCCTTTTGTTATAGTGTATTAATGAATTATAAAACAATTTTCAGTACATCTTCCATTCGGTCTACGTAATGAAATTTAAGCGATTTGATATATTCTTCTTTAATTTCTTCCACATCTTTTTTATTCATAGAGCTCATTACAATTTCTTTCATACCGGAACGTTTTGCAGCTAATATTTTTTCTTTAATACCGCCTACAGGTAAAACTTTTCCTCTCAAAGTTATTTCACCAGTCATAGCCAAATGAGATTTGATAGGTTTATCAAGCAATAATGAAGTTAATGCCGAAAGAATAGTTATTCCCGCTGAAGGACCATCTTTAGGTACAGCGCCTTCAGGTACATGCAGATGAATATCAAATTCTTCAAAAGATTTAGGATCGATTTTCAATTTAGCTGCATTCGATTTAATGAAAGTAAGTGCAGTTGATGCAGATTCTTTCATCACATCTCCAAGTTTCCCTGTAAGAACTAAAGCCCCTTTACCTTTATATTTAGTGGTTTCGATATATAAAATATCACCTCCTACTGAAGTATAAGCTAGACCAACAGCAACACCACTTGGTGTACTTTCATTGTATAAATTTCTATCATATTTAGCAGCACCAAGTACTTCATATAAATCTTCTCCTTTTACATCTTCTTCATATTTTTCTTCCATCACAATATGTTTAGCAGCATAACGCATCACACTTGCTAAAACTCGGTCAAGCTCACGAACACCGCTCTCACGAGTGTATTCATCAATAATTTGATTCAACGTTTTTTTACCAACTTTAATATCCTTTAATTTTAAGCCATGTGCTTTACGTTGTTTTGGAACTAAATAATTTTGAGCAATTTCTAATTTTTCTTCTGTTGAATAACCATCTATTTGAATAATTTCCATACGATCGCGAAGCGCAGGATGAATACCTGAAAGCGAATTGGCTGTAGCAATAAACATGATTTTTGATAAATCATATTCTAACTCTAAATAATTGTCATAGAAATTGGCATTTTGTTCGGGATCTAATACTTCTAATAAAGCTGATGCTGGATCACCTCTAAAGTCATTACCAATTTTATCAATTTCATCTAAAATAAAAACAGGATTAGATGATTTAGCTTTTTTAAGCGATTGAATAATTCTACCTGGCATAGCACCGATATAGGTTTTACGATGACCACGAATTTCACTTTCATCATGTAAACCGCCAAGAGCCATACGAACATATTTTCTATCTATGGAGTCGGCAATAGATTTACCTAATGAAGTTTTTCCAACACCTGGAGGGCCAACCAAACAAAGGATTGGAGATTTAAAATCCCCTTTTAATTTTAGTACTGCTAAGTATTCTAAAATTCTATCTTTTACTTTATCTAAACCAAAATGATCTTTGTCTAATACTTCTTTTGTTTTCTTTAAATCAAATTTATCTAATGTATATTCGCCCCAAGGCAATTCCATTAATAAATCTAAATAATTTAAAATCACTCCATATTCAGCAGCAGCAGGGTTGGTACGTTCTAACTTTGCCAACTCTTTATCGAATGCTTCTTTTGCTGGTGCTGTAAACTTAACCGATTCAGATTTTTCTTTCAGTCTTTTTACTTCTTTATTTACACTATCACCACCAAGTTCTTCTTGAATGATACGCATTTGCTGACTGAGGAAATAATCACGTTGTTGTTTATCAATATCGCCTTTTACTTTCGATTGAATTTGATTTTTCAATTCGAGTAATTGCATTTCTTCATTCAATAATGTGAAACAAGAATTAGCTCTATCGTATAAGTTGTTGATCTCAAGTACCGATTGTTTTTTAGCTAAATCGATATTCATATTTGATACTACAAAATGAATCAGAAAAGTGGGATTATTGATATTATGAAGGATAGTAGCTGCTTCTGTAGGAATATTAGGAGATTGCTTAATAATTTGTTTCGACAAATCTTTTATACTACTTATTAAAGCAAAAAACGATTTTTCATCTTTCGCTTTATCATCTTCTAATGGCGTAATTTTGGCCATAAAAAATGGATCTTCTTGAGTTATTTCTCCTAATGCAAATCGTCTATTTCCTTGTATTATAACAGTAGTAGAACCATCTGGCATTTTTAGCCTTTTTAAAATTTTAGCTATAGTACCTATTTTATGTAATCTACTAGAATTGGCTTCCTCTTCATTCGGGTCGGTTTGACTAACAATTCCAATAATTTTATTTGTTTTGTAGGCTTCATTCACTGCAGAAATAGATTTATCTCTACCTACAGTAATAGGTAATACCACACCTGGAAAAAGTACTGTATTTCTCAAAGGAACTATTGGAATAGCATCTGCTATTTCACCATCTTTAAGCATTTCAACCTCATCATCACTTAATACAGGTAAAAACTCTAATTCATCATCACTTTGTTGCATTTGCATAATTTTATTCGTAAACATAGCTATAGTTCATTTTAGTAATGGTTTCTTGTACTCAATTATTATTCCAAGCCAAAAATACTGACAGAATGCGATATTACTGACATATCTACACTTTTTTATATGCGCCGAATGAATGAAGTTATGACATAAAAAAAGGTATAGCTATAATTAGCTATACCTATTTAAAAAACTCAAAAAAACTTTATTTATTTACAATAATCTCTGCTCCTAATGCTTGAGCACCCGTGCCACCTAAGAAACCTTTAGCATATACGGTGTAGATTTTACCTGCTTCTAAAGTAATTGTAGGTAATGTTAATGCTACAGTAGTTGTTCCTGCTACACGAACATCTAAATTATATGAACCTGCATCCAATGGTGTAAATGCTGTATATTCTTTGAATGATTTATTGCCAAATACCACTGCGCCAGAGCTAGCTACAGCCACATCTACTGCAGGTGCATTAGGTGATAAGTGAACAAAACGTACATGAGCTTTTCCTGAAGCTGGTGCAGTTAAGTCGTCTGTTAATACAATTGCAGATATTTTAGATAATGAATCTACTGCGAAGATGGAATAATTTTTATCTTTCTCGAAAGTTAAGTCTGCATTGATAACGGTAGTTGTAGTACCACTTGCATTCACTTTAATATTTCTTGTACCAGATTCTACGGCTAGATACCCCGTATTGTTAGGGAAATTTAATGCCGCTGTATTAACTACTTTAGCATCTACTAATAAATCAACACCTGGAGCATTTGGAGATGCGTGTGTTACTAATATGTTTGCATAAGTTTTATCTTCTTCTTTTTTGCAAGAAGGTAAAATCATGATGGCGCTAACTAATAAAGTAGCTAAAAGAATAATTCTGTTTTTCATATATATTTTTTTTTGATTAATGAATACACTTGTAACATTCAAATTTTGATTTTGTTTAATATTTTAACGTATTTTTTAAACAAAATAAGATTATTATTCTAAAATATTGTTTACCTTTAATCAGAGATTAAACAAAAAATAGATTGGATTTTACAATTAAGAAACTATATAAAAAATAGATTGATTGAGAATTAATGAAACCAAATCATACATGAAAAAATTAATCTATATTTAATCTCCATATAGTACTTAAAAATAAATAGCTTTGTTAACATATAAATGTATCAGTAACTATGACCTTAGGTCTCAATTTTAAGCTATTACGTAGATATCGTGAAATAGTATCTATACTAATTAAATATGGATTTCAAGATTTATTAGCTGATGCTGGACTTTCATTAAAAGCAAGATTTATTGAAAAATTTTTACCTACACAAATGGTAAAAGACATTCAAAAATTTAGCAAGTGGGAACGGATACGAATGGCTACAGAAGAATTAGGTACCACATATATCAAATTTGCACAAATTTTAAGCAATAGACCTGATGTAATACCGGTAGAATTAGTAAAAGAATTTGAACGATTACAAAACAATGTACCTCCCTTTGATGGTTTAATTGCGAAAGAAATAATAGAAAAAGAAATTCAAAAATCTATTGAAGATGTTTTTGATGATTTTGATGTAATCCCTTTTGCAAGTGCTTCTATTGCTCAAGTGCATAAAGCTCGTTTAAAAAATGGAGAAAGAGTTGTACTGAAAGTTCGACGACCTGATATTTTAGCAAAGATTGAATTAGATATATTAATCATGAAATTTTTTGCTGGGCAAATGGAAGCTAGAGGTTATATGGCTAATTTAGATCCAGTAGGCATAGTGCGTGCTTTTGAAAATGCGATTCACAAAGAGATTGATTTGACTCATGAAGGTTATAATTTGCAACGATTTGCAATCAATTTTGAGAAGAGTGAAATCGTTTATGTACCCAAATTTTATCCTAAGTACACCAGCAAAAAACTATTAACGATGGAATTTATCGATGGCGTTCATCCCTACGATGAGAAGGGATTAGAACGCATTGGTATAAGTGCTCATCAACTAGTGGTGAATGGGATGTATGCATTATTTCAACAGATTTTTGAACATGGATTTTTTCATGCCGATCCACATCCAGGTAATATGTTTGCTATGCCAGGCAATAAAGTATGTTTCATCGATTTTGGTATGATGGGTACTGTACTAAAAAGTGATGTAGAATTTTTTGCTGATATCGTGTATGGTGTAACTGCTAAAGATTCGAAACGCTTGATTTGGGGATTAAAAAATATAGCAGTAAGCCAACAATTTGAAGGCGTAAAATCATTTGAATACGATGTAGAAGAAATCATTCAAGATTATCATGCATTGCCAATGGAAAAAGTAAACATGACTGAACTTTTTCAAAGATTAATGCAACTAGTGAATAAATATACTATTAAAATGCCTCCTGATTATTTCTTACTTTCTAAATGCTTAGTTACTATTGAAGGGGTAGGTCATCGTCTCGATCCGCAGTTAAATATTATAAAAGAACTTACTCCACACATCAATAAAACCTTAGCTAATGAATTCAGTCCCGCGAATATTTTAAAAAAAATGTTGAGTTCAACTCGTGATACAATATTCTTATTAGAAAGTTTACCAAATGATTTGCGTGAAATTATAGGTAAAGTAAAAAAAGGAGAATTAAAAGTTTCTATTGAACATGAGGGATTAGGAGAACTAACACGTAAAATTGAATTAGCGAGTAATCGTATTACAAGTGGGTTTATTGTTGGTTGTATTTTAATCGCTTCTGCAGCGCTTATCGCAGTTAAATTTCCACCTTTATACAAACATGTATCCATTATTGGTGCACTTGGATTTATATTGGCAAACTTGATGGGATTGAAAATTCTTTTTAGTATATTTAGAACACCTAAGAAATAATAATTCTCAAATTATTTCTTCTACATAGTCTAAGAAATTTTCTAAAATAGGTTGTTGTTCTTCTGGAATATCCATAAATCTATACATTGTATTTACTTGATCTTTGATTACATGCAAACAAACTCCATCGTGATAAGCGACATACGTTAATTTATCAAAGGTCCAGATCTCACCAAGTTCATGCTTTGTTGCATCATAATCGATAAATGGTTTAACTACTTTATAAGTAGCACCTATTTTTAAAAA
>CANHVE010000064.1 GCA_947464015.1 Saprospirales bacterium
ATGAAATATTAAAAATTTTAGTATTAAGTCCGGATGTGCTAGAATCATATCATAAACAGATCTTGCAGAAATTAAATGCACGTACCATTCCTCAAGCAATTTATAATTATTTATTTATAAATCAAGCGATGTCATTTTGTTAAAAAACTATTTACTCAAAAAATATTCTTAAACAACTCCAGTAGAATAATAAGTATCAAAGTGTATTTAACCAAGGACTGTCATCATATTTTAGTTAAATAGGATACATCTTTATAAGGTAGACAGTCCTTACACTTTGAGAAAAAAAATAAAATAGTAAAAGATTAAAAAAAAGCAGAAAAGATGTTTACTAAAAATGATTTAAAATACCAGCTTTATTATAATTGGGATACTGAAAATCCATTTCAAAAAGAATTACCCTCTTTACAAGAAAATTATGTTCGATTTAATGGATATCATACTTTAACACTCATCAATATATTTGCACATAAACATCATCTTCATAACATTGAAGATTGTCATAAATTAGAAGATGCAATCATTGTTTGTCCTACTATATATAAACTCTATGGAGATATTATCTGTTGGCTCGAACTAGATTTTTTATAGTAAAAAATTCTTCTTTGATGTGGAAATTAAGTTGGTGAAATAAAAACTAATTAGTGCTCCTCTTGATTACTATTTTATTATTCATCCATATATATATCGCTGACATAATTGTTAAGACTACTAATTGACACAGCGCCATTAACAATACTTTCTCATACCCTAATTTATCTACATCAAAAAAAGGATATTGATAAAAATGCATAAAGTATCCTTTCACTAAAATATAAACTACATAACATAAAGGATAAATTATCCAGTAGGAAATCGATTTATATTTTATTCTTTCTTTTGGAATATATTTATACCAATAAAAAATACAAGCTAAAGGAATAAAAACATGTAATAGATTATTGTTTAATCCTTCTAATCCTGATGGGTGATATATTTTACGTAATAATAAATTAAATATTAAACCTACTAAGCTTATATAAACAACTATCGATGTTGCTATACTCGGAGTACTAAAAAATTGATTCCATTTATTGTTTGAGGAAAATATTTGAGATGTAAAAAAAACTCCTACTAGCAAATTAGTTAATATCGTAAAAAAACTGAAATGATTAATGGTTAATTGCCATACAGGTGCCTGATAAACATAGAGACGTATAATATATTGACTAAACACGGCATAGAAGCACGTGATTGCTCCTACTATTGCAAAAATCGTAGTCGTTTTGGAGGAAGATTTCATTGCTCTAAGATAGTATTTATGTAGGATAATTTGTTAGTAAATCCAGCTAAATAGTTTCGATACTAGTGGATTGGAATACTATCTTTGGCACCCGATTTTTTATAACGTATACAAAGAATATTTATGCTTGAATTTGCTCCAAAAATTGCACAACAATTAAACATTAAAGAAAAACAAGTTATTGCAGTACTCAAACTTAATGATGAAGGTGCTACCATTCCATTTATTGCTCGATATAGAAAAGATCAACATGACAATCTAGATGAAATGATTATTCAGCAGATTATCCAATTATCTCAACAACTAAAAGAATTAGAAGATCGAAAAGCTACGATTATCAAATCGATTACCGAGCAAAATAAAATGACGGATGAATTATTGAAAAAAATTCAAGATTGTGAACAGTTGAATTCTTTAGAAGATATTTATTTACCTTATAAACCGAAACGAAAAACCAAAGCACAAACAGCTCGAGAAAATGGATTAGAGCCATTAAGTGATTTCTTATTGTTGCAATCAAACCAATCAATTCATGAAGAAGCTGTAAAATACATGAACGACAAAATCACTAGTATTGACGAAGCATTACAAGGAGCAAGAGATATTATTGCAGAAAACATTAATGAAAATGCTGAATTAAGAGAGCGTCTGCGTAATTTATTTGCTAAAGAAGCTATCTTATCTAGTGCTGTATATGATGACAAAAAAGAAGTAGGAATAAAATACAAAGATTATTTTGAATCGAAAGAATTAGCAAAGAATGCTCCAAGTCATAGAATTTTAGCCATATTCAGAGGATATGCCGAAGGTATTCTTAAAATGGATATACATCCTGAAGCAGAAAATGCATTAGCTATTATTGAAAAAATGTATGTGAAAAATAATTCGGAATCTGGTTTACAAGTAGCAAAAGCTTGTAAAGAAAGTTATACCCGTTTATTAAAACCTTCCTTGGAATTAGATTATAAATTGCAATTAAAAAATAAAGCTGATGATGAAGCTATTCAAGTATTTGCTACCAACTTAAAACAACTTTTATTAAGTAGCCCACTTGGTAGTAAACATATATTAGCTATTGATCCTGGCTATAGAACAGGTTGTAAAGTAGTATGTATCGACCAAAAAGGTGATTTAAAAGAAAGCTCACTGATTTATATTCATGAAAAAAATAGAATGCAAGAAGCCGAACATATTATTCGAACTCTAGTACAGCAATTTGCTATTGAATGTTTTGCTATAGGTGATGGAACAGCCGGTAGAGAAACAGAAAAATTTATCAAATCACTACAACTAAATTTACCTATCTATTTAGTGAATGAAGATGGTGCTTCTATTTACAGTGCCAGTGAAGTAGCTCGTGAAGAATTTCCAGATAAAGATATCACCGTTAGAGGTGCAATAAGTATTGGTAGACGATTGATGGATCCATTGGCGGAGTTAGTAAAAATAGATCCTAAAAGTATTGGTGTTGGTCAGTATCAGCATGATGTGAATCAGTTTAAATTAAAACAACAATTAGATAGTACGGTTGAAAGTTGCGTAAATGCTGTAGGCGTAAACCTCAATACTGCGAGTAAACAATTACTGAGTTATGTAAGTGGTATAGGTCCTACATTAGCTCAAAATATTATTGATTATAGAAAAGAAAATGGTCGTTTTCAAAACCGTACTGAACTTAAAAAAGTAGCTCGTTTAGGGGATAAAGCTTATGAACAAGCAGCGGGTTTTTTACGTATCATTGATGGAAAAAATATTTTAGATAGTAGTGCTGTACATCCCGAAAATTATGCATTAGTAGAGCAAATGGCTGCTGATTTAAAAACTGATATTAAAAATTTAATTGGCAATGAATCGCTATTGAAAGAAATTAAAACAAGCGCTTATACAAATGTGGGTTCCTATACCTTAAAAGATATTTTAAATGAATTGAAAAAACCTGGACTAGATCCACGAGGTGAAATTGAAACATTTGAATTTGCTAATATATTCAGTATTGAAGAAGTATATGTTGGAATGGTATTGCCAGGTGTAGTAACCAATTTAACTAAGTTTGGTGCCTTTGTAGATATTGGAGTGAAACAAGATGGCTTAGTACATATCAGTGAAATAGCACATAAATATATTAAAGACCCTGCGGAAGTTTTAAAACTGAATGATAAAGTTCAAGTAAAAGTATTAGAAGTAGATATTACTCGCAAAAGAATATTATTGAGTATAAAACAAACACAAGAGCATACACCTACTAACCGAACACATACTCCCAAATCAAAACCTGTAGAGCGAAATATGCAGGATGCTTTAGCCGACTTAAAAAATAAATTTGGCAAATAGCATTTTAATAATTGGAACTATGACTATGATGTATATACCAATTGTCATTTGATTTTATAAATACAGTTGTTTCAATCGCTTTGACCTGAATAGGTTTTCCTTGATAAAATCCATTAAACTCTATATTGTATGTTAATACAGTAAAATCATCCAAATTAGTGGAGATAACACGTAGATTCGTAATGGAATAATTTGAAGTAGTCCATTCATTCTTACTTAAAAACTGTACAAAATCAGTTTTTGTTTGTACTACACCTTTATCGGTATAATAGGTAAAATCTTTACTTAAAAAACTAGCAAACAAAGTCCAGTTTTTTACTTTAAACGCATCATAGAATTCACTGAGTGAATTTGTTAAATAACTTATCATTTTATTATACCCTTAATTTAATTCTTTACGTAAAATTTCTTTTTGCCAATCTTTCCAACCTTTTGTATCTAATACTTTTTGTGCAATTGTTTTATTGGCTGCATTTGATTCAAGTAGTTTTTTAAAGGTGTTAGTAGCCGGTCCACCCAGTCTTCCATTGCTACTGCACATGGCTTCCATTAATGCATAAGCTATTTGCTCGTCAAATAAATTTAAATTTTCAATGGCAGCAAATGCTTTTGTTCTGGTTCTAAATTCGTATGATGAAGTGGCATACCCTATCAATTCATTTTTGTATTTATTTAAATCTACATAGTGACAGGCATTATACAACCAAGCAATACGAATATTTTTATTCATACCTATCTCATTTTTGGTGATTGCTAAATAGGCTGGTACATTTTTAGGGTAAGTTGCACATAATTTATTTAAAATATTTTCAATAGTTACATAACTCGAATCTTTTAATAAACTCTCATAAGTTTTTAGCAGCGCTTTTTGTGGGGTTTCTACACCATCTAATATTGCTCTTCTAACTACATGATTTTTATTAGTAGCTGCTTGTATCATTAATTTTTGTGATTCTTTATTATCATCTTTATTTAATTGAGTGATGATCTCTGCCTGTAATCCGTAAAAAGTTTCTTTTTGATATAAAGCAATTAAATCTTTTCGTTTTTTATCTATATCAATATTCCTCATATCTATGAGAGCATCGTATCTATCAATCATATTAGGTGCTCCTTTTGCTTGAGCTAAAAGTTCTTCATATGTTTTTGGAAACACTACTGTTTTCAATACATTCCAATTAGGGTCAAACAATACAAATGCAATTTTTTTAGAAGCATCGCTTTTATTCCAAGTAAATATTTTTGAAGCGAAACTTTCATTCGGAATTAAATAAGCATCTTTTGTTCCATCTGTATAATACACTTCAACAGGAATAGGCATTCTAAACAATCCTTTCGTGATATCTTGTGCATGTGTTTGTGCAACAGTCATTTCGATTTGTGCTCCATTATCTTTATAACTTACTTCATATTTAGGAACTCCTCCTCTATATACCCACTCATCAAAAAACCAATCTAAATTGATTCCTAATACATCATAAAAAGCGCGATATAAATCATTCGACTCAACTAATTCATAAGGATGCTCTTTCAAATAAGAGGTAATCACTTTTCGGTATTGTTCGTTGCCAACTGTATATCGAAGCATATCCAACACTATACTACCTTGCGGATAATGACGAGTACTTCCTGCTTGTGAATTAGCAATTGGCAAATGATTTTGTTTATCTGCTTCCCATACTTGTTTCATTTCATCTCTTCGTTGCCACTGATATTCATCTTCTCCAAAAACAAATCGTCTAAATTGTTTCGCATAATGTGTTGCAAAACTTTCGTGCAACCAGTGATGTGTGCTGCTTATTTCTGTTACATAATCACCAAACCATTGGTGTGTTTGTTCGTGACAATTCACTCCAATATAATTTCGCTCCAATGCCCCTCTTTTATCTTGTACATAAAAGTCGGTAAAAATGGTAGCTGTTGTATTTTCCATGGCACCATACATAAAATCTTGTACCGGACAATTCGCATAGGTATGCCAAGGAAATTTCATACCCAATTCTTGTTCTTCCCAATCCATCATTTCTTTTGAATATTGGTAGGTTGGTTCAAACGTTTCAGGTCTATCGCCATAATAATATTGTCTGATACGAGTACCATTAGCAGAAATAATATCTTTATAACTATACTTATCAATAGCAATCATCACCAGATATAATACCATCGGATTCGTCATAGCATAATGCCAAGTTTTTGTATTATCTACATTAGATTTCACTTCTACTAAGTCTCCATTACTTACCACTTCATACTCTTTATCCATTGTAATTACTGTTTCTAAAAGCAATTTATCACTTACATCATCGTATCCAGGTATCCAATATCGGTTATCGGTTCCTTGACCTTGCGTCCAAATTTGTTTTCGCATTAAATTTTGTTCGTCGTTCCAACCTAAAAAATAAATGCCTTTACGAGGTTCGCAGGTATACGATAAAACTAATGTATGTGTGGTTTCCCAAGCTAATGATTTACCTAATTGAATAGTGATACCTAAATCTTTGTATGTAGTAAATGAAACCTCTTTCCCATCCAATGTAATGGAAGAAAACACCTCATCGGGTGCATCTAAATACATCGTGTCTATCTGTTGTTGTTTAGGCTGAAATGTATAAGTTACTTTCCCAATCACTTTACTATTTTTCGTATCGAAGCGCACATCGATAATCCCTTTGATCATATCATAATTATGTTCTCTATATCGTGCTTTGGGATCTTTTGGATAACATAAATAATCTTCATTGTTTTGAGCTTGCAAAATAAATGGCAGATAAAAACCGACTAATAGTAATACGTATTTCATATAATAATAGATGATATTGGATGGGTACGAAGTTACAAAAAATATACTATTTTGGAGACAGATAGGTATATTTAAGCTATGAAAAAATTGATGCTTAAATTAGCTATACTACTAGTGCCTCTTATACTAGTATTAGCTTCTTTAGAATATTTTTCTCGTCAAATACCCAATGATTATAAGCTAAAAAACAAGTATATACTAGAAAATGGATTGCAAATTCATACTTTAATTTTAGGCAATTCGCATACGATGTATGGCTTGAATCCTGCATATTTTAATTCATATACATATAACTTAGCATTCCTTTCTCAATCGCTAGAATATGATTATAAATTATTTGATCATTACCAAAATCAATTAAAAAATACAAAAGTTATCATTCTACCAATTTCATATTATACTTTATTTTCTACCATGATTAGTGATCATAATGAATGGATGTTAAAATATTATGCAATATATATGCAGATACCTACGAAATGGAATCTTTCCTATCACTTAGAAATAGCAAGTGAACCTTTAAAAAATTGTATATATAAAAATTATGATTACTATAAGAATGATACTGCTACAATCCTTTGTTCGACGAATGGTTGGGCCAAAAAAGTAGGCCATCGAAAATATGATTCTATTGAAAAAAATGCAGCAGATGCGGTAAAGCGACATAGCTTTCCATTCAATAAAGATTTTCAATTTAACATAACATTATTAGATAGCTTTATTCAATTAGCGAAGAAAAAAAATATTCATATAATTCTTGTAACTACTCCCACTCAAAAATATTATGCCGATAGCATTGTGTTGCAATCGAATTATAAATTGATGCAAAAAAGCCTAGAGAGTATAGATGCTACATATTCGAATTGTGTTTATATCAATTCACTAAAAGATTCTTCATTTTTGAAAGAAGACTTTTACGATAATGATCATTTAAATGAAAACGGGGCTAAAAAGTATAGTGTATATTTAGATAGTATTCTAAAAAATATTGAAGTAGTAAATCCGCTTTAATTATCCTTTCATCATCTTCACAAAATCATCAAACAAGTATCTGCTATCGTGTGGGCCAGGACTTGATTCTGGATGATACTGCACAGAGAAAGCTTTTTTATTTTTGATACGAATCCCTTCGATAGTATTATCGTTTAAATTAATATGTGTCACTTCTACATTCGGATTTTTAGTGATATCACTTTCTTTCACCGCAAAGCCATGATTTTGTGAAGTGATTTCACTAGAGCCTGTAATGATATTTTTCACCGGATGGTTTAATCCACGATGTCCGTTATGCATCTTGTAGGTACTGATTCCATTGGCTTCAGCAAGAATTTGATGTCCTAAACAAATACCAAATAGAGGGGCATTAGCAGCTAAGATTTCTTTTACTGTTTCAATGGCATAAGGCATCACGCTAGGATCACCCGGACCATTCGAAATAAAATAGCCATTTGGATTCCAAGCTTTCATTTCAGTAAATGTTGTTTTAGCAGGAAAAACTTTTAAATAAACTCCTCGTTCGCTTAAACACTTTAAAATATTTCTTTTCACTCCTAAATCTAATACCGCCACTTTGATTGCAGCATTTTCATCACCTATAAAATAGGCTTCATTTGTACTTACTTTAGAAGACAACTCTAATCCAGCCATAGAAGGCGTTTCTTTAAGTTTTTGTTTCAAAGTTTCTATATCTGTAATCTCAGAAGAGATAATTGCATTCATAGCTCCTTTATCTCGTATATGTCGAACGATTTCACGTGTATCGATATCGGTGATACCTACTAAATTAGATTCTTCTAAATATTGTTGAATATTTTTACTCGCTGTTTTTCTACTATAAGTCGTATTAAAACGTTTAGTTACGAGTCCTGCAATTTTAATACCTCCTGATTCCACTTCATCTTGATGAATACCATAATTTCCAATATGATCATTAGTCATCACTAAAATTTGACCAAAATAAGATGGATCGGTAAAAACTTCTTGATAACCTGTCATACCAGTATTAAAACATATTTCTCCGGTAGTAGTGCCAATCTTTCCACTGGCATTGCCTTTGAATAAAGTACCATCTTCTAATAATAAATAAGCGGGAGTAGATTGAGTATCTTGCATTTTCAGAAAAGTTTTACAAAACTACATGAATTTATTTTGATAAGATAGAGAGTTGAAAGTTTGTGTACAATTTATAAAAAAAGGAGTGCTTCAATAAACACTCCTTTTCATATTAAAATAGATTTGACTAAACCGTCATAATTTCTTTTTCTTTTACTTCCACAATCTTATCAATACCGGCAATATAATCGTTGGTCATTTTTTGAATTTTTTCTTCACCCCCTTTTGCTAAATCTTCAGCTAGTCCATCTTTTTGTAATTTTTTCACTGATTCATTCGCATCTCTACGAATATTACGAACTGAAACTTTTGCTTGTTCAGCATAAGCTTTCACTTGTTTTACTAGGTCTTTACGACGTTCTTCCGTTAATGGAGGTAAAAACATTCGGATAATCTCTCCATCATTTTGTGGATTGAGTCCGATATTAGAAGCCATAATTCCTTTTTCAATAGCTTGTAATAAACTTTTATCCCAAGGTTGAATCATGATGGTTTTTCCATCTGGAGTAGATACGTTGCCTAATTGATTTACGGGTGTCATAGCCCCATAAGCTTCTGCCATTACCCCTTCTAAGATGCCCGGATTTGCTTTGCCCGCGCGTACTTTCACTAATTCATTTTTTAAGTGCTCAATACTTTTATCCATATGTGCTTTGGTATCATTAATGCACTTATTCAATTCTTCTGACATGATAATATTTTTTATTTAGTTTTCTCGTGTAAAAATATAAAAATAATTTTTAGGAAACGGTAGTTCCAATTTCTTCTCCATCAATTAATTTTTTCAAATTACCTCTAGTGTTCATATCAAAAACCAAGATTGGTAATTTGTTTTCTTGACAAAGTGTGAAGGCTGTCAAATCCATAACCGATAAACGTTTATCGAGTGCTTCACTAAAACTAATTGTTTTGTATTTAGTAGCCGTTTTATCTTTTTCAGGGTCAGCCGTATAAATTCCATCTACGCGGGTTCCTTTTAAAATAACATCTGCTTCAATTTCTATGGCACGTAATGCAGCGGCTGTATCTGTTGTAAAATAAGGGTTTCCGGTGCCTGCACCAAAAATAATTACTCTCCCTTTTTCTAAATGACGCATCGCTCTTCTTCGGATATAAGGTTCTGCAACTTCTTTGATTTCAAAAGCTGTCATCAAACGCGTATAGACACCAATTTTTTCTAATCCACTTTGAAGTGCCATACCATTGATTACAGTAGCCATCATTCCCATATAATCGCCTTGTACTTTATCTAGCCCATTCTCTTCTGCATCCATACCTCTAAAAATATTGCCACCACCAATTACAATGGCCACTTCAACGCCTTGTTGTACGATACCTTTAATATCTTCAGCATATTGTTTTACCATATTAGGATCAATTCCAAATTGTTTTTCTCCCATTAAGGATTCACCACTAAGTTTAAGAAGTATTCTTTTAAATTTCATACGATTTTGATTGTAATTTTTGGAGCTTAAAGATATTTATTTTTTTTTGTTTTCTACTAGACATAAAAAAAGCATTCATATTTCAGAATGCTTTTTTTATTATTTAAAGGAAATACATATTATGCATTAGTTCCTAAGGTGATTCTTTTGAAAGAAGTAACGGTTAAATCAGGAGCAACTTCTTTTAATACTTGAGCTACCGATTTGCTGCTATCTTTAACGAAAGCTTGGTTTAACAAAGTGTTTTCTTTAAAGAACGCACCTAATTTACCTTCAGCGATTTTTGATAACATTTCTTCTGGTTTACCTTCCATTTTAGGATCTGCTTTCATCGTATCGATAATGATGTTTTTTTCTCTTTCTACTGATTCAGGAGAAACGCTATCTGCATCTACAGCTAAAGGATTCATCGCAGCAATTTGCATGGCTACATCTCTACCGATATTGTAGATGTCTTCTGTTTTCTCTTTGTTTAAGCAAACTAAAACACCCATTTTATATCCTCCGTGGATATATGGAGCGATACAAGTTCCAGTGATACGAGTATAAGCACCTACTTGAATCATTTCACCTATAGCAGCTACTTTACCTTGTAATTGTTCTTGAATAGAAGAACCATTCATATTAGCTGCTAATAACGCTTCTTTGTTTTCGATTTTATTTTCTAATGCAAAGTTGGCGATATCTTTAGCGAAATTTACGAAATCTTCGTTTTTAGCTACGAAATCTGTTTCACAACTAATTTGTACGGCAACACCTTCTTTAGAGTCAGCAGAAGTGATAGCGATTACAACCCCTTCATTACTTTCTCTACCAGCTCTAAGCTCAGCTACTTTCGCACCTTTTTTTCTTAGGTAATCGATAGCTGCTTGCATATCGCCATTCGCTTCTGTTAAAGCTTTTTTGCAGTCCATAATACCTGCACCTGTTTGAAGTCTTAATTCATTAACTTCTTTTGCTGTAATTGTCATTATATATTATACTGTTAAATTAAATGAATAAATCAATTATCTTCTAGGAGCTCCAGCACCACCTCTTGCAGGTCCGCTTGGTTTTCTTCTAGTCATTTGTTTTTTCTCTTTATTAGGTTTTTCACCACCTTCTTCGCTGATTGAAATTCTTTCATTTTCTAAATCATTTTCAGCATCAGCATCTTCTTGTTCTTTCATGATTACTCTATCAGCTAATCCTTCTTTAATTGCAGCTGCAATATAATTTGTAATTACTGCTATAGATTTAGTAGCATCATCATTTGCAGGAACTGCAAAGTCTACAGAAGTTGGGTCAGAGTTTGTATCAACCATTCCAAAAGTAGAAATACCTAATCTTTTAGCTTCTTTCAAAGCGATATGTTCGTGATTGATATCAACCATGAAAATAGCAGAAGGTAATCTGTTCAATTGAGCGATACCACCTAAAATTTTGCTTAATTTTTCTCTTTCTCGACCTAAAACTAAACGTTCTTTTTTAGTTAAGTTTTCAGCAGAACCATCTTTCAACATTTTATCAATGCTGTTCAATTTTTTAATTGATTTTCTGATAGTAGCAAAATTGGTAAGCATTCCCCCTAACCATCTTTCAGTTACATAAGGCATATTGATGCTTTCTGCAATTTCTTTAACAGTTTCTTTAGCTTGTTTTTTAGTAGCTACGAAAAGAACTTTACGACCACTTCTTGCTATTGATTTTAGGGCTGCTGCGCTTTCTTCTAATTTTTCAGCAGTTTTATTTAAATCGATTAAATGTATCCCTTTCTTTTCGGTGAAAATATAAGGTAACATTCTTGGATTCCATTTCTTTTTGAGGTGACCAAAATGTACACCTGCATCAAGTAATTCCTTTTGTGTGATATTAGACATTTTATATATTTTATTAAAGGATTTTTACAAATAAGATTAACGTTTACTAAATTGTTCTTTTTTACGAGCTTTACGTAAACCTGGTTTTTTACGCTCTACCACTCTAGCATCTCTAGTAAGAAGACGCTCTTTTTTCAACACTGGTTTACTATCTGGACTCACCAACAATATAGCTCTTGAAATTCCCATAGCTACTGCTTCTGCTTGTCCTTTAACACCACCACCGTTTACATTTACTTTTACATCATAAGAGGCACCTAAACCGCTATGCGCAAAAGGAGCTTCTACTTTGTGTTGTAAATACACGACAGGGAAATATTCTTTATGTTCTTTACCATTAACGGTAATTGCGCCATTGCCTTTAGAGATAAATACTCGGGCAATGGAGGCTTTTCTTCTACCTACTGCTACGTTTTTTTCCATTGTATTAGATTAATTGTTTTGGTTTCTGAGCGGCATGAGGATGTTCTGTTCCTTCATACACAAATAATTTTCTAAAATGTTGGTCACCTAATTTTGTTTTAGGTAACATCCCTTTCACTGCCCATTCAATCATCGCTTTTGGATTTCTAGCGTTCATTTTTTCTGCAGTTAAGCTTTTTTGTCCTCCTGGATATAATGAGTGCCAAATGTATTGTTTGTCTTTCATTTTATTTCCTGTAAGTCTAGCTTTATTACTGTTTAATACGATTACATAATCGCCAGTATCTAAGTTAGTAGAGTAGTAAGGTCTGTGTTTACCACGTAGTACACTAGCAATCTTAGTTACTAATCTACCAAGTGTTTGACCTTCTGCATCTACGATGTACCAATCTCTTTTAATCATATGAGGATTGGCCATTTGCGTAATTTTTTGCGTCTTTTCCACTTCTGTTTTTAATTTATAATGATGAATATTTTTCTTAAATGGAGTGCAAAAGTAGAGCATTTATAAATACTATACAAGGATTTTGAAGATTATTTTACAGCAACCTATATAAGTTATTGAATATCAATGCATATTTCGATAATTATTTTAATTATTTTATATAAATATTGATTATCAATCACTTACACTATGTCAAATCTATACTAACTAAAATATGCTATTCTTCTATTAAATTTTTATACCTGATAATCTACTACTTAGAACAGAATTCAGCAATAAAAGTGGGTAATGTGTGCATATTACTTGTTTTAACAAACATATAACTTATCTTTAAGATATTATTCACTCATAAACTATTGAACTATGAAAAATCTTGAAAAATTCACCCTGAAAAACAATCTAACAATGAATATCAAAGGTGGTAGATTTAAAGAATACAATAAGAAAGAGATCAATTGCTGTCCTGATGTTATTGATCCAAATGTGATCAGTGCTCCTTCATCAGCAAGTACTAACTAATAC
>CANHVE010000065.1 GCA_947464015.1 Saprospirales bacterium
AAAAAGAATGCTCTTATTGAAAAACTTAAATCAAATATTGAAAGCTTATACAGTAAAAACATTGAGCAAAATAAAGATATGGGTCGTATTGTAAACAACAAACATTTCAATCGCCTCAAATCGTTACTCGACGACGCCATTCAAAAAGGTGCTAAAGTAGAGTTTGGTGGAATTATAAATGAAGCTGAAAATTATGTTGCACCTACAATACTAAGCAATGTGCCTTTAAATGCAAGAATATTAGAAGAAGAAATCTTTGGTCCAATTCTTCCAATACTATCATACAATACTATTGACGAAGCTTTAAATTATATCAATACAAATGAAAAGCCTTTGGCATTATATATTTTCAGCAATAAGAATAAAAATGCTGAGTATATTATCAATAATACTAGTGCCGGTGGTACCTGTATAAACGACACTTTGGTTCATCAAGCGCATCCTAATTTACCTTTTGGAGGTATCAATAACAGTGGTATAGGAAAAAGTCATGGTATTTTTGGCTTTAAAGAATTTAGTAATGAAAGAGCCATGCTTAAACAGCATCTAAGAAAAGGAGCATTACAACTTTTATATCCTCCGTATACGAATTTCGCAAAAAGAATGATTGACATTACATTAAAATATTTTTAAATGAGAGATTTCGATGCTTTTTGGAATTATGCAGACCCTGCATCTACCGAGGAAAAATTTAGAAGTGTATTAGCCAATTCGCCTGATGAAGATGAATTCTATTTGGCAGAATTAAAAACACAAATCGCTAGAACACTTGGCCTTCAAAGAAAATTTGAAGAAGGTCATGCTATGCTTTCGCAAATAGATGAAGTTTTAATCAGTCAAAATGTAATCGTATCAACAAGATATTATCTAGAAAAAGGAAGATTGTATAATTCTAACAAACAACTGGAAGAAGCTATTCAAGCATTTAAAAAAGCAAGCGAAATTGCTCGCATTAATAATTTAGACAATTATTATGTAGATGCTTTACACATGTTGGGTATTGCATTTAAAGGAAACGAATCTCTACAATGGAATGAAAAAGCTATAGAAGCAGCTGAAAATGCTGAAGATACAAGAGCAAAAAATTGGTTGGGTTCATTATATAACAATACTGCTTGGACTTATTTTGATATGAAAGAATATGATAAAGCAGTTTCTCTATTCGAAAAATGCCTTGCTTGGAATATCCTCAAAGAACGCGATGGAGCTATACGTATAGCCAAATACAGTATCGCCAAATGTTATCGTATGCTTCATAGAGTTGAAGAAGCATTATTTATTTTGGATGAAATAGTTGTTGGCGAAGAAGATGGTTATATATATGAAGAGTTTGCAGAAAATTACTTCATTCAAAACGAAACAGCATTAGCAAAAGAATATTTCCAAAAAACGTATGACTTATTAGCCAGTGATATATGGATTCAGGCCAATGAACCAGAGCGTATTGCTCGATGGAAATCATTTATACTAATTTTACAATAGCATTCGTTTTAAACAAAATCAAAAATCTAAAAAATGAAAAAGTTTTTTTTCTTATGCAGCCTTTCTGCTGCTTTTCTGCTTCATTCTTGCAAAAAAGATAACAATTCAAGTACTGTTGATCCAAACGCCAAACAACACAATGAAGATGTTTCTAATGTAAAGAGTGAAAGCGATGCTTCGAATAATGAAATAAATAGTTATTTAGCAGGTATTCCAACATTTGGTAAAAACAATAATACCTTAGCTAGTGATATTTGTGGAGCAACTTATGATACAACCCATTTACATGATGTTATTCCTACTGTATATATCAATTTTGATGGTACTACTATTTGCCCAAATCCTAATAGAAAAAGAAGTGGTCAAGTAAAAGTAGAATTAGTAAGTGGTACTCATTGGAGTGATATCGGCGCACAATTACGTTTAACATATACCAATTTCAAAGTTACTTTTGTTGATTTAAGCAATCATTATATTACATTCAATGGCGTGAAATATTTAACGGATGTTAATGGTATCGATTGGATTGGAGTATTGCTTGGTACAAAAACGATATTATTGAAAGAGCGTTGCAATGATATGACTGTTACTTTTGAAAATGGTCAAACCTCTCAATGGCTTTCTGCACGTACTAGCGAATGGGGTTATAATCCTACCTTAAGTGAAATCTATACCACTGTAAATGCTGATACCACTATCGATGGGAAATTATTAGACTCATGGGGGGTGAATAGATACGGTCAAACATTTAAAACTGAAATGATTCAAGCGTGGAAATCAAATACCACTTGTGGTTGGTGGAGACCTACACAAGGTATATATAAATCTGAAACCTCTAGTTTTTCTATTACTGCAACATTTGGTACCAACAATACTGGTACACAAATTACTAGTGGATGTGCTTACGGATTTAAACTAGAATGGGCTATTACGGGAGGTAGCAGTGGTAATGCAGTGATTGGATATTGGTAATTATCAATTTGCAAATTAAAATAGACAAAGCTCACTTGAAAAAGTGGGCTTGTTTTTTTATCGGGATACTAAATGAATTCAAACCATTCTTTTATTGATTTTTGTTATAAAACAACTTATTTGTTGTAATTTTCGTCTGAATTTATAGACAATATTGGCTTGATGAAAACAAAACAATCACTAGTGTATGTAGTATTGATTAGTCTCTTTTACTCTTTTAGTAATGCACAGACAAATAGATATACGATTCCTACTGAATTATTAGTATTACCTCAAAAAAGCTTTGCGATCCAGGAATTTTATTTAAATGATGTACAAGTAGAAGAGGTATCTAAAAGTATGAATGTATTTCTTCTTCGATGCACTTCCTCCAACAGAGCTCAGGAATTACTCGCTAAATATAAAAATGACAAACGAATCATTGCGATTCAATACAATCATCAATTTGATTATAGAAGTTATACGCCTATAGATTCATATTATACGAATCAATGGTATTTAAATAATACTGGTCAATACGGTTATACTGCTGGTGTAGATATAGATGCACCCTTAGCTTGGGATAGTAGTACTACCAACATTACTAAATATGGCGACACATTAGTTGTTGCTATTGCCGATGTTAAATTTGATTTAAATCATAGAGATATTAATTACTTTAAAAACTATGATGAAATTCCTTTAAATGGAATTGACGATGATGCAAATGGTTATATAGATGATTATAATGGCTGGAATGCCTTATTAAACAATGACGATGTAAATTTAAGCACGAGTGCTCATGCTACACAGTTAGCGGGAATAGTTGGTGCAAAACACGATAATAAAGGGATTGCAGGAATATGTAATGGTGTAAAAATATTACCTATATATACTCAGGCAATCGAATCACAAGCCATCGAAGCCTATGCATATATAGTAGATATGCGTAAAATGTATGATCAAACAGGCGGTACTAAAGGAGCTTATATTGTATCGAGCAATACCTCTTTTGGAATTGATAATGCCTTCGCAATTGATTTTCCAATTTGGTGTGCCATGTATGATAGTATGGGTAAATATGGAATTTTAAGTGCTGCTGCAACAGCCAATCGATACCAAGATGTAGATGTTGTAGGCGATATTCCAACTACTTGCTTGAGTAATTTTATGATTAGTACTACAAATATCACTGGTACTAATACATTGAGTACCTCTGCTGCTTATGGTAGTAGCTCTATCGATTTAGCTGCCCCTGGTATTAATATCTTTTCATGTATTGGTTCAGATGCGTATGCAGGAGGTAATGGTACTTCGTATGCTGCCCCTCAAATTGCTGGAGCCGTAGCTTATTTGATGTCGTATGCTTGCCCAAAATTTTTAGACTTATATGCTAGTTTTCCGGATAGTGCGATGTTATTACTAAAAAAATATATCCTAGATGGATCGGTTGCAGTGCCTGATTTAACAGGAAAAACAGTAACAGGTGGTCGACTAAATTTATATCAATCCGTCCTTGAATTAAATACTCAATTTGATTGTACTGATTGCAATGGGAATATTAGTATAACAACTAATGATGTATTATGCAATAGCGATAGTACAGGTTCTATTCAAATAACTATTCAACCTACTAATGCCACCTTAACTTATAATTGGAGCAATGGGAGCAATACTGCAATTAATAATCATTTAGCTGCTGGTAATTATAGAGTAACCATTACAGATAGTATTGGTTGTCAGCGAATCAAAACAATTACTATTTTAGAACCTAGTGAATTAAATTTTGATTCGTTAAAAATAAGTGCGGCAAATGATTTAACAAGTGGTAGTATATATGTGCGTGGAGCTGGTGGTACTGCACCTTATACATACAGTATAGATGGAAGTAGTTATTATAATACAAATTTATTTTTAGGCTTAAACGCTGGTAATTATACGGTATATATCAAAGACCAAAACGGTTGTATCATTTCACAAAATGTTACTGTTGAAAATCATACTGGTATTGAAATTAACAAGAATCTATTTCATATTGATTTAATAAATACCATCACAGATAATTTTATTTCATGTATGATATCTGCTTCTGAAGCAACAAGCATTTATATTGATATATATGATATAAGTGGTCGAGAGATGATTACTAATAATAGGCTAGAATTCAACAATCATAATACATTACATAAAATTGACCTCTCAAGTCTTTCAAATGGCATATATTTACTAACTTTTAAGAATCAAGAGTCGACAATTAACTCTTATAAGATTGTGAAATATTAATGGCAAAACGTTGGGTTAAAACTACTGTAGATATAGCTAAGGTAAACTTGCTACAACAACAATTAAAGATACATCCTATCTTCTGTGAGTTGTTGGTTAAGCGTGGTATTGAAACCTATGAAGAAGCTAAAAGATTTTTTAGACCTCAATTGAGTTATTTACACGATCCTTTCTTGATGAAAGACATGGATAAAGCTGTTTCACGTATTGCAAAAGCTTTAACAAACAAAGAAAAGATTATGGTTTATGGCGATTATGATGTAGATGGTACTACCTCTGTTGCTTTAATATATTCCTTTTTCAAACCAATGTATCCAGATATAGATTATTATATACCTGACAGATATATTGAAGGTTATGGAATTTCTTTTCAGGGAATCGATTTTGCAAAACAACATGGATTTTCTCTTATCATTTCTTTAGACTGCGGAATAAAAGCAATTGAACAAATAGATTATGCGAATGAAAAAGGAATTGATTTTGTAATATGTGATCATCACCGCCCAGGAGCTGAATTACCAAAAGCACATGCCATCTTAGATCCTAAACGTGAAGATTGTAATTATCCCTATAAAGAATTAAGTGGTTGTGGTGTTGGATTTAAATTGCTACAAGCGTATTGTCAAAAATATTTTGATGAATCAGAACGCTTATATTCAATGTTAGATATAGTAGCCGTTAGTATTGCTGCAGACATTGTACCTATTACAGGCGAAAATAGAGTATTAGCCTATTATGGATTACAGATATTAAATCAAAATCCATCACCTGGTTTAAAGCAACTTATTGAAAGCGCGAATGTAAAAGGATATATAGCAATCGATGATATCGTTTTCAAATTAGCGCCACGTATTAATGCTGCTGGCCGAATGGAGGATGGCAAAAATGCGGTAAAATTATTAGTAGGCGAATCTGCTTTTGCTCAAGCGGAGAAATTGAATAAAAATAATATAGACCGTAAACAGGTGGATATGATAATGACTCGAGAAGCATTAGAAATGATTGAACGAGACGAAAAACATATCAATCGCAAATCAACTGTATTGTTTAATCCTGAATGGCATAAGGGTGTTGTTGGCATTGTAGCAAGCAGACTGATTGATTCCTATTATAGACCCACCGTTATATTAACCGAATCTAATGGATTACTCACAGGCTCAGCTAGATCTATTTCTGGTTTTGATGTATATAATGCTATAGAAGCTTGCAGTGAATATTTAGACAAATTTGGTGGTCATACCTATGCGGCAGGCTTAACTATGTTGCCCGAAAACTTTGAGAAATTTGCTGAGAAATTTGAAGCTTATGTGCAAGAGAATTTATTAGACGAATTATTAACTCCAGAAATAATAATTGATGCGGATATTGAATTATCTGAAATCAATGATAAGTTTTATAATATATTAAAACAATTTGCACCCTTTGGTCCTAATAATATGCGACCTGTTTTTAGAACCTGTGAAGTAATGGATACAGGCAATAGCAAAATTGGAGGCACAGATCATTTACAATTACAAGTTAGTAAAAAAGGACAAGATAAAATAAAAGGGATTGGATTTGGAATGGCCTCTTATTTAGATATTGTTACGAAAGGCCCTTTTGATATGTGCTATATTATAGATGAAAATCTTTGGAAGGATAAATTGTATTTACAATTATTGATAAAAGATATCAAGTAGTTTTTTCTAATATGAAACCCATACTTATACTTCATGGTGCATTAGGCAGTGCTTCACAAATGAAGCCTCTTGCAAATTTATTATCAGCTGAATTTAAAGTATATACACTAGATTTTTCTGGACATGGTAATAATCCAACCACCTCTAAATTCTCTATTGATTTATTTGCAAATGATGTGTTACGTTTTATAGAAGAAAACGATATCACTGAACCCATATCCATTTTTGGATATAGTATGGGAGGATATGTAGCATTGTATATGGCCTCTTTATGGCCTAGTAAAATCAATCAAATATATACATTAGCTACTAAATTTGATTGGAATGAAAACAGTGCTAAAAAAGAAAGTGGTTTTTTAAATCCTATTCTAATCGAAGAAAAAGTCCCAAAATTTGCAACTATGTTAGCGCAAAGACATGGCGAATCTCATTGGAAAGAAAACTGCAATAAAACGGCTGAGCTCATGTTATCTTTAGGAAAAAAGTCCGTATTAAATAAAAGCAATTTAAATCAAATACTACATACCTGTATCATTAGTGTTGGAGATTTAGATAAAATGGTACATATAGAAGAAACACAACAAGTAGCAAAAGAATTAAATAATGCCACTTTTGTTTTACACAAAAACATGGATCATCCATTCGAAAAATTAGATTATAATTACCTATCTAAAGAACTATTCTCTTTTTTTAAGTAAGTAATGCTATTCCTTTTTGAATAAGCCAATAGAAGATTCCTATAATACTTATAATTTGAAGTATGAATATAATTGGAACACCAACTGCAAACAATGCTTTATATCGTTTATGTTTTAATGGAGAATAAATACCTAATAAGACACCAATACTACCAAAAAAAACAGCATGTAAGAGTAGAATTTTTTCAGGTATCCTTCTTTTATTATGTATAGCGAAATATTTATCAATTCCCATTAATAATAAACAATAGATATTATATAAGATAAATATATAAAAGCTATATTTTATCATATACGAAACGTTTCATTAATTTTTTTTGCTAAGATTCGACAATTCAAACTTAGGGGTTTCTACTTTAAAAGTTTCATTAGTATTCAAGTTTTCAAAAACGTAATACCCGTGCATGGTGCCTAAATCGCTATATAATTGACAAGCACTCGTATATTGAACAGTCCCTTTTGTTAGTAAAACTGGATATTCACCTACTACACCTGGTCCTTCAACCTCTGATTTTCCTGCTAATGAATCAAAAATATACCAATGTCTTCTTAATAGTTTTATTGGAAAATCATTGTAATTTTCTATAGTTATAGTATATACAAAAACTTGAAATTCAATGTTGCCATTAACTATTTTTTCTAAAAAATTAGATATAACACTTACTTTAACGCCTGTAGTAATTTTAGCATTCATGATATAAATGTAAATATATCAGTTAATTTTTTCAAACAAAGCAACTCTTCGTAAATTCTTTTGCATATCTTTTTTATGATAATAATGAATGAGTTTGATATGTGGGTTATTTGCCAATAGTTCATAACTCATCCCATCTTCTGAGGCAGCATACCATTCATCCCAAATAAACAAGGTCTTTACTTTTTGAGTCTCTAAATTTATTTCATAAAAATTTGAGGCAAGTGTTGGATCGAAACTATCTCTATTTAAAACCAAGTAGGTTTGAGCAGCACTTGACACAATCTTTCGTTCTTGATAATCTGGATATTCTTTTTTAATCTCTGTAACTAGACTATTTATTAATTGTTGATGTACGTTTAAAGTATAAAGATCTTTTCTAAACATACCGAAATTATAAATAAAGATGGTACACAAAACAAGGATTAACAAGAGGCTATATGAAACCATTTTTGTGCTAAATAATTTTATATCTGTTATATAATTATAGGCTTGCAAAAGCATTATAGCAACGATTGGACTTACCGCCACAAATACTCTCAACAAACCAAATGAACCAAATAGTCCTAATGCCCAAGCAATCACATGAAAAAAAAGAAATGCATAAAACAAAGGATATGCTAATGAATATACTACATATTTATCTGGATGTTTAAATAATGATTTAGTGTTTTTAATAATAAATTTTATAAAAACAAAAAGTGAGATACTTAGTAATAAAGTAAATGGATATCCTAAGTACTCGGGCATTTTTTTAAAATAGTGATACCAAGTACCATGGCCATAATGTGAACTTAATTTGGCATATGGAATTTCTGTAAAAATCCACAACAAGGATTTACTAAATAAAACTAATCCTATTAAACTATATAATACATGTCCTACGAGTATATATGGAATATATTTCCATTGTTTGGTCCAGCATAACCAAACAAACAAAACACCACAAAGGACTAAGCCTTCGGATCGAACAAAAGGAAGAAATGAAAAAATTAATACGGCAACAATTAATTTGTTTTTAACAATGAAATAAAGTGCAACACTTAACATCATCGAACAAAGTGGCTCTGTTAATCCACTCAAGGTAAGTAAAAAATGGAGAGGAATAAATGTAAAAAAAACTAAAGCTATAGGTGCGTTTTTAATTTTTAATTGTTCGGCTATTTTATATGTAAAGTATAAAGCAATTGTTGAATTTAGTATGTTGAATACTTTAATCCCAATAAAACCAAATTGTGCAAAGGGTGCGGAAAGAAATACAAAGAATGGTTTTGCCCAATGATTTAAAAAAAAGGATGGATGGATAAAAGCATACTTAGAATAAAAATAGTGCACTATGCTATCTCCATCATCTCCAGTACCATTCAAACTAAATGAAAAAAACAATAAAACAATGAAATATAAAAAAACATATGCATATACTAGACGTATACTATTTATTTTTTTATGTAGTTGCATTAAATAAAAAATTAATGATCAATGTTTGTGTTTCTAAAAACGCTTTATCTAATTCTATATTCTCAACTACTTGATCAAACTTAGCTTCATATTGAAGTTCTATGGAAGCCTTTCCAATTCTTTTTTTCAAACTTTCTTCACTTTCAGTATTTCTATTTGTTAAACGTTCAATCAAGACTTCGATTGATGGCGGTTTAATAAAAATTGTTAGTGCTTTTTCTTTAAAAGTTTCTTTTAAATGTAAAGCTCCTTGTACATCGATATCGAAAAGTACGGCTTCATCATTATTCCATATACGTTCTATTTCACTATTTAAAGTGCCATAAAACGAACCTTCATAAACTTCTTCATATTCTGCAAATTCATTTTTTTGTATTTTCTGTTTGAAACTTTCAGCGCTGATAAAATAATAATCTTTACCATCAACTTCGCCCTCTCTTCTAGTTCGTGTACATGCAGATATTGAAAATCCTAATGGTAAATTTGTTTGCATTAATCGTTTAACAATACTGGTTTTACCTGCACCACTTGGTGCCGTAATGATAATTAGTTTTTGATGTTTGTTCATCTAAATTTATTAGCAGTCCTATAAAATATTGTTCAGTTGTTCTTTTATTTTTTCTAATTCATCTTTCATTTGTACTACCAGAACTTGTAAATCTTTGTTGTTTGCTTTAGAACCGATTGTATTGATTTCTCTTCCTATCTCTTGTGAAATAAAGCCTAATTTTCTTCCTTTAGCTGACAATACATCTGTCATTACATCAATAAAATAGATACAATGTGTCTCTAAACGAACCATTTCTTCAGTAATATCCAACTTTTCGATATAATATATTATCTCTTGTTCCAATCGATTGGCATCGATATTTTCATTGCTAATAACTAGAGAAAGATTATTTCGCAATTGATCTTTGATATGTTTTGTTCTATCTGGTTCTATTAATTTTACTTGATTCAAGCTATTCTTAATCGCTTCAATACGTTTGATTAACTCTTCTTCTAACTTTAGACCTTCATCATTTCTAAACGTTTGCATGTCTTTCAATGCAAGTTGAAGCACATCTTCTATTAGTTTATCATTGGTGTCAGCACTCACATCATTGTTTGTTTGAATGACACCAGGTAATTTTAATACTGTATCCATCAAACCTTCTTTAGAGGCATTTGTTTCAATACATATTTTTTGTAATTGAACTAAATACGATTTAAGTAAATCTTGATTGATAATGTTATTTAAATCATTCTGTGTTTCTTCTACTTGAACAATAACATCTACTTTTCCTCTTTCTAATGTAGCACTAATAATATTTCTCCAGGCAAATTCGTGTTGGCGATAATTACTAGGTATTTTCATGTTAATCTCAATGCCTTTACTATTTAATGACCTCATTTCAACCGTTATTGTTCTTCCTTCTTGAATTGAAGTAGCCTTTCCGTATCCTGTCATTGAATGTAACATATCTGCTTGTTTTAATTTTAAATCTATACAAAAGTAAAATAATTGAGTTAGAATCTTAGAAATAGATTTTTTATCTTTTTAAAATGCATGTTAGTAGCTTACAAATTATTTTTTGATATTATCTCAACAAATAAATAGTATTATCTTTGATTGTTCACTGGGCTTCAATTCATACGAATCAACAAATAGTTAAAGCTGGAATGATTATACATCCTAAATAAAAATCATAATGACATCCTATCCTAAAAATAAAATCAAGATATTATTACTAGAAGGTATTAATGACTCCGCTATTGAAGTTTTACAAGAAAAAGGATATGCACAAATAACCTGTATGAAAGGGGCTTTGAGCAATGATGAATTATATGAAGCCATTAAAGACGTACATATCATTGGTATTCGTTCAAAAACACAACTAGATGCTTTAGCTTTAGCTAAAGCTGAAAAGCTTATGGTTATTGGTTGTTATTGTATTGGAACCAATCAGGTAGATCTAAAAGAAGCGCAACGAAAAGGCATTGCTATATTTAATGCCCCTTATTCTAATACTCGTTCAGTTGCCGAATTAGTAATCAGTAATATGATTCAACTGGTTAGACAAATTCCTGAAAAAAACAAACAAGCTCATATAGGTGTATGGTTGAAAGAAAGTAAAAATTGTTTTGAACTTAGAGGAAAAACACTAGGTATAATTGGTTATGGACATATTGGATCGCAAGTGAGTGTATTGGCAGAAAGCATGGGTTTAGATGTTATTTATTATGATGTTATGACAAAACTGCCTTTAGGCAATGCACGAGTAGTGAAAAGTATAGATGAATTAATGCAAAAAAGTGATATTATTACTATACATGTACCTGAAAATAATAGCACAGAGTTATTAATTAATCAAGCCAGAATATCGTTGATGAAAACAACTGCCGTTTTAATTAATTATGCAAGAGGGTCTGTAGTAGATTTAGAGGCGTTGAAAATAGCTCTAAATGAAAAACGAATATTAGGTGCCGCTATTGATGTATTTCCTGTGGAACCAAAAAGTAAAGGAGACACTTTTGCAACTCCATTGCAAAATATTGAAAATGTAATACTCACCCCTCATATAGGAGGTAGTACGGAAGAAGCACAAGCACATATTGGTGCAGACGTAAGTAGTAAATTAGTTTCATTTATTGATACTGGAAATACCATGGGCTCACACTCTTTACCAGAAATAAATTTACCTACTCAAGAAGGGGCTAAACGAATTTTACATATACATCAAAACATACCAGGAATATTATCTGCTATCAATACCATCATGTCTAAAAACAATATCAATATTGTTGGACAGTACTTAGCCACCAATACTGAAATAGGTTATGTTGTACTAGATTTTAAAAGCGATATAATTGAAACCGAACATTTACAACAAGAATTGGCTTCTATACAAGGGACTATTAGAACCAGAGTGTTATATTAAAATTATTAATCTAAATCTAATTTACGTAATCCCTTTGCACGCCACCAAGTAATAGCAACAACTAACATTGTCATACCTCCTCCAAAAATTATAGATGGAACTAAGCCTAATAATTTTGCTGCAAAACCGCTTTCAAAACTGCCTATTTCATTGCTACTGCCAATAAATATTTTATTTACAGCTTCTATTCTTCCGCGCATATGATCGGGCGAAAACATAGGCACGATACTTCCGCGTATCACTACACTTACACCATCAAAAACTCCTGTTAACATCAAAAAGAAAAAACACAAATAAATATTTCTAGAAAAACCAAAAGCAATGGTTGCTAAACCAAATCCTGCTACACAGTACAATAATTTTTTTCCTGCTTCTTTTTTAGGAGGGAAATAAGCTAATAATAATAGCACAATAACTATTCCAACGGATGGTGCTGCACGCAATAAGCCAAACTCTTTAGGTCCTACATGTAATATTTTATCAGCAAAAGCGGGCAAAATAGCAACTGCTCCACCAAATAATACCGCAAACATATCTAAGGAAAGTGCTGTGAGTAAATACTCGCTTTTAAACAC
>CANHVE010000066.1 GCA_947464015.1 Saprospirales bacterium
AATACATTTAGTCAAAATTATTTTAAAAAATTTAAAGACCTAGATAAACAAACAGTTTCTGTTGTTGGCGATGATTTTATTCTAGAAGTCGATATTATTTCTCCTGAAAATGAGAGAAAAATAAAACCAAATGATACAAGAATGTATTCATGGTATAGTAGCAATCAAATTCAAAATACTCAAGGAGGATATGATTCTAGGTTATTACATGGAGATTATGTTTCTAAATATATCAATAAAAATCTAAAAGAAAAAGGTCAATATAAATATGGACTAAAAAAAGGTACTTGGAAACAATGGTTTGAAAATGGGCAATTAAAATCTATTACCAAATGGAAAAATGGGCAACTCAATGGACAATTTATTCAGTATGATCAAAATAATTTTACATATAGAACTGGTAAATATAAAAATGGTCAATTAAATGGTACTATTATTCAATTTAAAAATGGTGATGTAGAGTCAATTGATAAATATTTAAATGGAATTAAACAAAGTAAAAAATCTAAAGAAATCAAATCAAGTAAAAAAGTAGCAAAAGAGAAAACTACAATTAGAGATAAAAAAAGAGATGATAGTAAACCAGAAAAAAATAAGCTGTTAGACAAAATCAAAAAAATATTTAGTTCGAAGAAAAATTCAAATTCAGAAACAGTTACGAATAAAAAAGCAAAATCTGATAAAAAATAAACATTTGAAACTTCGTTCAGCATCTCTTTACTATGCTATTATTGTAGCATTAATTATTGCACTTACTTGCAGTGCATTCATTAGTTTTATTTATTTCCAACTTTATGAAGAACAATACTATGACTTACATAATCGTTTGGTTAGTGAAGTATATAGCGGCATTGAGTTATCTAAATCTAATTCATTTCAAACTGGCGAATCTGCCCGTTGGCAATTTTCTAGTGTTCATAATGATAGTATTGAAATCAAAAAAATAAAATGGGGTATATATGATGTTGTATACTGCAAAGCTTACTTCAAAAAAAATCATTTTGAAAAATCTATGTTGTTAGGTTCAAAAGAAAAACAACAATATTCTAAAATTGCCCTATATATTAGCAACCAACAAAAGGCAATTAATATTGCAGGAAGTATAAAAATCAGAGGTGATGTATATTTAGCAAGTAATGGATTTAAAAGAAATTATATTGATATTCGAACTCCTATTGCTACAGACTATCTTAAAGGAAACATTTTACTTAGTAATAATGCTCTTTATTCTATCGATCAAACAGAATTTAACAATATCATCAGGCAGAAAAATATCAATTCAAATGATTCTATAGTCGAGAGCACATATTTATTGAACCATTCAATTTATCAATCATTTTCAAATAATACAATAGTTATAAAATCAGAAAATGATATACATTTATCAAATATTGCGCTTCAGGGGAATATTAAAATCATCTGTTCTAAAACTGTCATCATCGATAAAAATACAAACATAAAAGATATTTGTATAATTGCTAAGCATGTAATAATAAGAAAAGACGCCGAACTAAATGCTCAATTCATGATTAGTGACTCTATGCGACTAGAAGAGCACGTAACTTTAAATTATCCATCCTCTATTCTATTATTAGATGAAAATTCAATATCTATTTCTAGTCGTAAATTAACTATCGCCAAAAATTGTAATATCAAAGGTGAAATTTATTTTTTGAATACACATAAAAAATTAACAAACGAGAGCTATTGTTTGATTGAGGAAGGAAGTAAAATTGAAGGTTTATTATATAGTGATGTAAACACATCTATATATGGCGAAGTTTATGGAACTGCTTTTATTGATAAACCTATTGTAATATTAAATGGAGCTTATTATGAAAATCAACTTTTAAATGCTACATTCGACAAATCGAAATTAAATACTTCTTTCTTATGGAGCCCCCTATTACAATCTAATACAGAAAAAACTACTTTAAAATGTTTAGATTAAAAATTAAATCCGCTACACTCATAGAAGCAATAGTTGCGATTCTAATTATATCGATTAGTTTTTCGGTTGGATTAAGTATTTTATTGAATAGTATCAAACCTCTTAAGTCTAATGATTTTAGAAACATAAATACTTCAATCAATAAAATTCTTATACATACAAAAGAGGAGCAACATTATTTTGACGAACAAATTAAATTTAAAGAATATACAATTGAAAAAAAAGTTAGTAATTATGTGCAATATACAGATGTTTTACTAGTTAAATTTAGTGTAAAGAACTCTAAAAATAAAGTAATTTATGAAAGAGAAAATTGGATTTACGTATCTAAATAAATATAATTTAAAAAGCTTTACCTTAACTGAAGTAATTATTTCTTTACTTATCAGTAGCATTGCTGTATCACTTGCTATGATAAGTTTATTAAATATTAAAAAAGAAATAAAACATGTGGAAATTAAACATAATCAACAACTAGAATGTGATAGATTTCAGTTTTTATTTGAAAAAGACTTTCAGGAATGTGATTCAATGTCAATTGATAATAATAAAATTTATTTCAATCAAGAAAATAAAACAATAATATATGATTTACTTAATAAATCTTCTAGAAAAAAAAACGATCATATTGATACATTTTCCTTCTCCACTATCATTTCAGATTACCAAATAATACCAAGTCCAAATAAAATTTGGATAGATTTGGTCACTAATAAAAAGGATTCATTATACTTTGAAAAAGAAGTGGGTATTGATAAACTTATAAACCAAAACAACCATGGCATTTCCAATTAATAGTACAAAAGACAATCAAAAGGATGCCTCTAGTATTATCGCTACTTTAACGAATATACTTAATAAGGATATTCAATTATTTAATAGTGGATTTCCTGATACTCAAAAGGAACAATTTTATGCAAAATTACACACCCTTTTGAATGCGGGGGTTGATATAAAAACAGTATTAGAACTTCTAGAAGAAAGTTCTAATAAAAAAAACATAAAGGCCACTATACTACAAATAAAAAACGAAATTATTCAAGGTGCTTCATTTAATGTTGCTCTAGAGAAAACAAATATGTTTAGCCCTTTTGAATTTTATAGTATTAAGATAGGAGAAGAAACCGGACATCTATCTGAAGTATTAATAGAACTCTCTAAATACTATAATAATAAGATTATACAACAACGAAAAATAATCTCTGCATTTTCCTATCCAATTGTTGTACTTACAACTGCAATTGTTGCTGTTGGTTTTATGTTAAAGTTTCTAGTACCTATGTTTGCTGATGTTTATAAACGTTTTGGAGGTGAACTTCCAACTATTACAAAATATGTTTTAACGTTATCTACTATTGTTTCAAATTATGGTTTGTATATAATACTAGGATTTATTTTATTCATAATCTTATCTTATATATTTCGAAAATCACTATTATTTAGAAAATGGAGTTCTTTAATCATTTTAAAAATACCAGTTGTAGGGAATTTAGTTTTGTTGATGTATCTAGCAAGATTCACAAAAAGTTTAGCTTTGATGGTACATGCTAATATACCTCTTAATCAAGCCATAGATTTATTGAAAAAGATGATAAGCTACTACCCTATTGAACATATTCTAGCATCTATGAATCATTCTTTATATGAAGGGAAAAGCTTGTACGAAAGTATTTCATTACATCCAATCTTTCCTAAAGAAATGGTTGCTATGATTAAAGTAGGTGAAGAAGTAAATCAAATAGATTCAATTTTGGATAAAATTTCTGATCAATATACCAAAGAGCTAACTCATAAAACTGAAATACTTAATAATTTATTAGAACCCTTATTAATCATGTTTCTTGGTTTAGTGATTGGTATTATACTTATTGCTATGTATTTGCCTATATTCAATTTAAGCTCGCAGATAAATTAATTACTTCATAATTTTTTCAGCTTTCGTACCATTTCTACTTATCATTATAAAATCATTTGTAATATTTAATAATTTTACACCTTCTATTAATTCACCTTCTTGAATCAATTGTTCAACATTATTAATTTTCACAATTGCGATTCTTCGTTTACCTGTAGTGATATCTATAGCTCCTAAATATTGAATAGTAGATTGAATAGGTTTGGGTTTTAGTTCTTGTTTAGAATTATTTTTTAAATCAGCCACTATAGGTTTATTACTACTGGTTGTTGGTTTATTATCGATTATATCTTCTTCCTTATTTATTTCATATAATTTACCGGTAAATGGATCTGCATAATCTAACATCAGTGAAAAAGAATCCAATTGATTATTGGATTTATAGGAATAATTTGAATGATTAATAGATTGTTCATCCTTTTTGATAAATTTATATACGGTAAAACCAATTATCAGCCAAACACTAATAAATGCTGCAATTAGAAAGTATGTTACAAATTTATTATTCAATGGGTATATTTATTAACGGATATAAAACTTTCTACTATTACTGAATGAGCTTACATTATTAGCCATATCTTTTGTTCGAATCCTCCAAAAATAAGTTCCTGTTGTAAGATCATTAAAAGAATAATTAGTATTGGAAGTCGTATAAGTTCTTATTAGAGTAGTCAAAGAATCGCTATATATAAAAACACTATCAGACAATGGGCTTCCTGCATCTGTTGATCTTGTCCAGCTCAAATTGACTGTTGAATTAGTAGAATCAGCATTTAAAGGAAAACTTAATACAGATGCTAATGGTGCAGTATAATCAATATTTAGATTTCTTGAAATGAATGCAGTTGATGAAGAATTATTATTTGCTCTTACTTTCCATGAATAGTTGCCTTCTAATAAGCTATTTACAATTATAGAATCTGCATTTACATTTGAGTTAATCAAGGTAGTACCTGTTCCATCAATCAATTGAAAAGTATAATAAGTTGCATTAGTTAAAGGATACCATTTAAAAACCATGTTTGTATTATTCGTATATGAATTGTCTGCTGGCGATTTTAAAATGAGTGTATTTGTAGATAATGAATCTGCACTCACAACAGTTAATGATCTTATATAATACTGTGTTGATGTATTATTATTTTGAGCTTTAATTCTCCATTGATAATTACCATTTGGTAGATTTACAAAGAATTTATTGTCTGAAACATTTGTATCTAAAATTAATTCGGTGATATTGGTAAAACTTGGTTTAACTATTTGCAAATTATAGGATGTAGCCGCTTCTACGTCCTCCCACCAAAAGGTAATATAATTTTGAGCGATGGTATCATTTTCTGAAGGACTTAATATATTTATACTTTTCGTTTTCAAATCTTTTTCTATAATAAATCCGCAAGCTGATGTGATATAGATTAATGCGAAAATTGGTAAAATTAAAAGTAATTTTTTCATGATCTTATTTTATATTTTGTAAATAAATAGTTGCTTCTAAAAATTCTTTTTTAGTTTTTCTATCCATTTGTATTTTTAATTGGAGTGAACTAATCATCGCTAGTTTTTGTACATGTTCAATTTCATATACTAAACTAATTAATTGTTGAAAATCACCTTGTATTTTATATAAATTTGTTTCAATATCATAACCGCCTATATTACTTTGAACCGTTTCAGGCACTTGGTTTATTCGCATATTTTTTTTCAATATATAGGCACTAATAAACTGAAAAAGCTTATCCTGTGATTGTTTTTTTTGATCACTTTTTACAACACCATTATTTGTATATTTATTTAGTTCATTTTGTAAATAGGCAATTTGCTTTTTATAAGTTCCATTTTTTGCTATATAATCATTATATTTTTTTATCTCTTTATAATTCGTAATTGTTTTAGAGAACGAATAAGTATAACAAAAATATAATAACACAAGTATACCTGTGAACAATAAAATCGTTTTATTTCTATAGCTTAAACTCTTCATCTATAATTCTATAATAATTGAAAATATTGCGTAATTATTGTCATTTGCAAATGTAAAATCATTTAAATTTACTTTTTTAGCCCATGATTCTTGTTCAACTTTCTTTTTCCATTCGTTCACATCATAAGCATTTTTACTAATACCAGTGATTTGGATAAGTTGATGTCTAAATGTTAAAGTGTCTGTTATTACCTCATTTATTGGATATATATTTAAATCTGTTAATTTAATATTACTATTATCAACTGATTTGGCAATTCTATCAGCATAATAGGATGTTTTTGAAGATTCTGACCAACCTGCATTTTTCATGAACGCTCCTTTTGTACTAACTATATTTTGGAGACTATCTACTAATAATTTATCAGAAGCATTTCCTACTTTTGTTTGTAAAGATTCTATTTTATTTGATGAATTAATAAACATAAAAACGTTTATTAATAAAGAAAATAATATAGCGCAAGAAGCATATAATAATGATTTATTGAAAATTACTTTATATGTATAATTGTTAATAACATCCATATCCGTGTTATGGGTTATATCTGTTGAGCCTGCAAAATATTTTACGACTGAACTAAATGCTATAATGTTATTTTTTAATACTCTTTCACCAGCTAGATTATAATATTCTTGTGTAATTTTATCATTATTATGATTAATCAAATCTATTGTATCATTTGAATGATTTATTGTATAAGAATGATTTAAAATAGGTGATTGTTTAAGGTTTTCATCCAACACATATTTAACAGACAAAGCACCAAGTGTTATGGCAACTATTGAACAAGAAGAAAACAGTGGTTTAATATTATCTATTGTTGATTGCTTAGCTATAGCTGTCCATGATTCATTCGTAAAACTTTCGTAATGCCAGTAAAATTGGCTTGTATCAATGTTTGGTATTTGAGCATAAATTGATTTTATATCTGATAATTCAACTGAATTTTTCTTCAGTAAAATACCATTGCCAGATATATTAATACATAAAGGAATGTCTTTGTATTCCTTTATAAACAAATCTAAATTATGGATTTGTTCTTTTTGTTCAAGAAGAATTAGTTGTTTATTTTGATTTTTAAAAACACAATAATAATATCGATATTCATTGTTAGCTAAACATTGAATATCAATTCCTATCACTTTATTAAAGGGTTTATATATTTTATCAATCCAGGGATTCATACTATTTATGATATAATTAATAATAAATAGTAGGTTTGATTAAAATAATCAATTTACTCTTTTCTTTGGTTCTTTGTCTTTGTCCAAAGATCCAATTTAATACTGGGACTCTTGCAATACCTGGCAATCCACTACCTGTTTCACCTTTTTGATTTCTTTCCAAGCCTCCTAAAACAATCATTTCTTCATTCTTTAATCGAATCATGGACTCGAATTTTCGATTTGTTTGATCAGGTGGTGCACCAGGAGTACTTCTACCTGTAAAATCCGATTGATTAACACTAACATATAAAGTAACTTGTTCGTTACCCGAAACGATAGGTTCAATATCTATTGTAAAATCTGCATTAACAGATTTATAGACATTTGTTACAATAGTTTGAGGATTTTGAACTCCTACTACATTTTGATTCTGTTCTACATAATAACTAGTTTTACCAATATTTAAAGAAGCCTTATGTCCGTTTAAAGTTGCAATTTTTGGTGTTGACTGAATATCTATAAAACCATTACTTTCTAATGCTTGTAAGCCTACATAAAACTCAGGTAACACTCTACCTATATTAGATAGACCAATGGTTTTTAAAAAATCATTTAGCAATCCAGAACTAAGTGTTACATCTACACCAGGTAATAAGGTTCCTCCGGTTGTTGATGGCACTTTTCCTAAGCCAGCTTTGATTCCTCCTTTAACATCTAGAGATCTAACAATATCTATAATGGTGACCTCAATCATGACAACGGGAACAGGTTTATCAATAGCTTTAATAAAATTTTCTATTTCTACTATATTGGGTTCTGAACCACATAATATGATACTATTTAATTCTACAAATGGCGAGATTTGTACATTTTGTGTTATCTCTTTAGGGATAGCAGCTATTACATCTGTTAATGCCCTATGTTCTATCTGAACAACTTTTGTAATTCGTAAACCTTCTTTTTTTCTATCACCAAACACGTAGATTTCATTCTCTTTACTATAAGTATAGTCTGTACCTGTAAATAAAGTATTTAATAGACTTTCCAATGTAATATTATCTACTTTCAAAGTAGTTGTGCCTTGTAAGTCTGAATTAATCATATAACTTATACCAGAGGTATTACATAGTTCTTTTATTATTGAGTTAATTGACTGATTTGTAGTTTGTATGCTATATAACTTCTCACCATTAATACCTGTGCTTATTTTTAGGTTGATATCTGAATTACTTGGTTTAGTTTTTGAACTATTGTTATAGTTGTTAGGATTATTTGTTACAGGATTAGATGCTAATTGTTTAGTAACTATATTAAATGATTTCTCAGATGTTTTTGAAATTTCAAAATCATTTGAAAAAGCCAATTTTTCTAAAGCATCTTCTAAGTTTGTATTTTGAATATAGCCATTGACTAATTTATCTCTTAGTAAAGGTGAAATTAGAATATTAGTATTGGTCAATTTAGCTATTTTCTTGGCCACTTGCTGCAATGAGTCCATACTCAAATCCATTGTAATTAAATTTGAAACTGAATTATATTCAATTTTCAATTCCTTTCCTTTTATTTGTGGAATTTCCTTAGTATACTTCACAAATGATAGAATTGCTCCTGTATTTTGAATATCGAGATTATATTTTTGGCAAATAAAAAGTAATACATTTTTAACTTTTTCTGTCGTAATATTGATTGACACATTTTGTTCTATACTAGGATCTACATTTATATTTATTTTATGAGCCTTACCAATTCCTGCAAGTAAAGATTGTAAAGAAGAATTACTTACTGTAATATCAATATCATCATTCAATCCAGGAGCATCAATCATCGAAATTTTATCTAATTTACTCTCTAGTAATTTTAATCGATCATCTAATTGAGCTAATAAAGATGTTGTAATAAATAAAAACAATATTAGTAAATGAAGTTGTCTATCTAACATAGGGTTAATTTTCTAAATTCTAAAATACAAAATTTATTTAAAAAGCTATTTGAAAATAGGGGAAATTTCTATTAATGAAGTTTTTCCTGTTGATACTAATTCTAAAGCATTGTCTCTTAAAGTTTTGATTTGCATACTTTGTCTATCATGTTCATTTTTACGAATAGCTTCTTTAATTGTATTATCTATTGAAATCATTTCGAATATTCCAATACGTCCTTTATATCCAGTATGATAGCAACTTTCACAACCAACTGCCTCGTAATGAAATGGTATATTTATATTTTTTTTGTCTTGGTCAGAGGTTGTTACCTTTTTTTTACATTGATTGCATAATAATCTAACTAAACGTTGTGCAATACTTAATACAAGAGTATCAGCAATTAAAAACCGAGGAACATCCATATCTATCAATCTATTTATAGTACCCATAGCTGAATTTGTATGAATACTAGATAAAACCAAATGTCCTGTAAGTGAAGCTCTAATAGCCATTTCAGCGGTATCTTTATCTCGAATTTCACCTACCATGATAATATCTGGATCCTGACGAAGAAATGAACGCAAAGCTTTCGGAAAAGTAAGCCCTATACTTTCCTTTAATGGGACTTGATTTACACCTTCAATAGTGTATTCAACAGGATCTTCAATCGTTAGGATATTACGGTTACTTTTATTTAATAATTTTAAGGTTGAATAAAGGGTGGTTGTTTTACCAGATCCTGTTGGGCCACTAATAAGAATTATACCATTAGGTTTCTGAATAGCTTGTTCATATAATTCCACCTGCACGGGATTCATACCAATTGCATGCAAATCTATTTTAGCTATCTCATTATTCAATATCCGCATTACACATTTTTCACCAAATAAAGTTGGTAAAATAGAAACCCTAATATCTATTTTATCAGCTGTAAGATTTAATAGTATTCTACCATCTTGTGGCAATCTTTTTTCAGAAATATCCAAATGAGCTTTAATTTTTATTTTATTAATTAAACTAGGATACTCTTCTTTTTTGATAATATATCTATCTATTAATTCTCCGTCTATTCTATATCTAATCCTACATTTATATTCATAACTTTCTATGTGAATATCACTACTATCAAGCGATTTCGCCTCATTTAATATTTTAATTAATAAATCATCATCTGAGCCTGCAGAAATACTATTGTTTTCAAAATAACTTTTATCCTTTTCTATTCGATAATACTTAACTAGAAGTTCATTTATTTCTTCATCAGTAAGTGGAAATGTGTGAATTTCTTTATTTAAGATAAAATTTAATTCATCTTGTATGGATTTAATATTACTTTCAACAGTATAAAAATGAATACTAGTTGAATCAGTTTGAAATGGAATTGCTTTATAATGCCAAGCTTGTTTTGGAAGTAACAATTGTAATATATTGACATCTATTTGTTTCATGCAGAATTGAATTATATTGTAACAATATTAATAAAAATAACACTAAAACCATCATATTAGATTAAGTCTAACTACAACGAAAAATCTACTTGTATATCAAATGCTGCAACTCTCAAATAATACATCCAGAAAAATCAACATTCATAGAGAAAAATCCTAAACTGCAATAATCATAACTAATTCATTACACAATTGTATAATGAATTGATAAAATTAAATAATAATCTAAAGGGTAAGTGAAGTTATAAGCACTTTAAAATGGTTTAGAATCGTTTAGAATCGATTAAAATCATTCAAAATCGACTTAAATTAAAAGTCGTTAAATAAAAACAGTGATAAATAATTGCTAATTAGTACTTTATTATAGTTCGTGTAAATAAGGTATATATATACTTATAAAGTCTTTATAAAAGAGGAAACAAGCCTTATAAACTAGGTGATTGCTTATCATCTTCTTTACCTCTATCCCAGTAGTATATAACTCCAACTACTGCACAAACTACAACTAAGGATATTATAAGACTCTCAACATCTATTTCCGAATTTATATCATTAGTTACCTCTATCTGTATTGGTTGTTCAATTATCTTCTTTGAAACCTTAAAGAAATCATGCAATGGAATATTTCCTGCAATTTTGGAGATCCCTCCATTTGGTGCAAAATAGGTTGTTTTCATGTTTTACTCTATTCCGTTTTAATAATTATATAATCATGTTTCCCTTTTTCAATCAAAGCTAAATTACCATATCTGAATAATTGCTCATTAAATTTGCTTTTATAAGGCAAGTAGGTTGCTTCAGCTACAAATCCCATCGTTTTTAATAATTTTGCATCTATTTTAGTATTATCATTATTAAATAAATATTCCAAAATTTGAATATTCTTTAATCTAGCTTTTGATAACTCTACTTCCCAAGCATAGTTCTCTAGTTTATAATTATATGCAGCTTGATTTTTACAATGTAGACAACAATACTTTTTCTTTGGATTCTTTAAATCAAATTTGCGATTACACATTTTGTTAGCACAAGACTTTGTAATACTATTTACCATCTTTAGAAACTATAATTATATGATTTTCAAGAAATTTATATAGTGATTTTTTTGAAATGAACTTTCTTCTACCAACTTGACTAATTGTTAAATGTCCACTATTTTCTAATTCACGCATTTGAGTATCTCCATATTTTAAAAACTTCATTAGTTGAGATCGATTAATCCAATCGCCGATCCCTATTAATAACTCTTGCTCTTCAATTCTTGATTTTAATCTTGTGAAAAATTCTCTTGTTTGTTGATCAAAATTTGTTTCGTCTGTCATTTGTTTGTCTATTTGTTTAGAAAACAAAATTAAAAAGCAACAACGAGTCAAAAGTGAACAATTCCTTTACATAACCTTTATAGTATTAAAATTATTCTTTACCATTTTCACCATATATCTTTTATAATCATTTACATCAACAGCATCATTATTTTTATGCTTATGAAGATATTGATCTTGTGTGAGTAAATCTTTATCAGGACAAATATGTTTTATTAAAGGAAAAAGTAGTTTACAGAATTGATTTAATGTAATTGAAGTATTATAATAAATCGGCAATTCTTTTATTAGATCATTAGTCTCTCCATTAAAAAAATGTTTTAATTTTCGTAAGGATATTTTAAGATTTTTATTATGGATAAAAAAAATGATAAATATATTATTGAAAATGTGCAATAATAACTTGTCTGTTTTTTTCTTATAATTAATATCAAATATTTTATTTAAAATTGGTTTAATTGTCAATTTTTCTTTACAAATTAAGATATTTGTCTCATTAGTAATAGTTGAGTTTTGAAATTTATATCCTATAAATAATTTTTCATATGACTTAATTCTTCTTGTATAATTTAGTACTTTATTATAAAGCAAATTATCATTTGTATTTGATTTATAGTTTAAGTACTCTAATACATAAAAAATTAATTTAATTTGAATATGATTACATATAGTGAAAAATAAACTATTTTCATTTGGAATTATTACTCCTTTTTCATTTTTTAGAGTTTCTATCACATTTATTAAATTATCAGCGCTTATGATCCATTGTTTAAGATATTTTAATTCCTTTAAACTATTTAATTCTTCTATAAATTCATTTGAAGGGAAAAAACAGTTTTTTAAAACATACTCCATTAGCTCAGGAATTTCA
>CANHVE010000067.1 GCA_947464015.1 Saprospirales bacterium
AGTCTATAATTATTTTTTTGTTAAAGTCTTTTCCTTCTGCACTGATATGTAACAAATACATACCTTTTACTAAATGCCCAACAGACATACTCGTTTGTGTGCCTTTAATAGATTGCGTATAGACTACTTTGCCTTGAACATCTTGTAATGTAGCAACTGCATTATTTAATGTCTCATCTAATTCAATTTGTAATACATCACTAGTTGGATTAGGATAAACAGTAGCTTGAATTTGATTTGGTAAATTAGCAATACCTACATTGCAATTGGCAGTTTTACTCATCGTATTGAAATCAATTAAACATACCCAAGATGGATGATCCACAAATGGATTTCTATTGTTTTGTACACTTGCTACATATTCGTTACGTGCAATTTCATCATTACTTGGAGGATCTAATTGAGACCATTGTTTCATTAAATCTTGATCTAATTTAGAAGATAAATGCCAAGCGGTATCACCAAATGATGCAGCAACTAATAAATTATCCCATGCCCAACTACTGATCACACTACCAGACGTACCACCTGTATTTGGAGCATTATTATAACAAGTACTCATATAAAATAATGATCGTGCAATATCACCTCTATAATCTGTTCTTGGAGAAAACACATCAAAACCAATTGCATTCTGTCCCCAAGTAGCTAATAGATAAGAAACAATCCCTGTAGTTGGTTCACCAAATGCATGATTACTTCTAGGTGCATTTACTTGATTTTGATTTACAAATTTTAAATTGTGTAAATCTGAATAAGCTGCTTTATCAGTATGATCGCTTGTACTAAATGTAGGCATCCAACTAGATGCTAAACAATGTTCTCTACTTCTATTTTGTGCAGTAAAATCAAATGGTGGTTTATACATTTTATATTCTCCACTATATTCACAATTCACTACCATTGAATCACCAATAGTATCTCTAACATAGAAATTAGAAATAATCGTATTGTCATAGTCGCTATAATATACTTGGAAATGTGTATTTACTTTAGAAGTTAATTGTGTTACAAAACTTGCAGATGTAGAATCTACTGTACTATAGTATGTACCTGGATTTCCTGCAGCACTCAATTGACTACCAGTTGTTGGAGCACTTTGTTTATAGTTTGTATAAGATCCAATTCCATTATATGCAAATACAGCATAATAATAATTGGTATTAGCAACCATTTCTTGCACTTTCACTGAATCGCCATTACCTACATAAAATACTTTAGAAGAACCAATTCCTTGTCCTTTGTCGTAGATTACTCCATCTGTTGGAGCATCTGTAACTGGAGTTCCTAGAGAACGTAAAACTAAGTATCCGTCAGCAGCTGTTGTAGTCCATCGTGGTGTCATTTTCCAAGCTTTAATATTTGAAAAACTTAAAGTGGTAGGGTTTGATGCTGGTTCAGTTGCATATGATCCACCAATTCCTTTTAAATTGATGATAAATGGATTTTCATCTGCATCATTGTTTGCTAAAGTTAAAATAGCATCTCTTGTTCCTGCTACTGATGGATTAAATGATAATGTAACTGGAGAAGTACCTAATGCTGCAATCGTTGTTGGAGATACCGTGATAGAATAATCTGCTGAACCTGCTCCTGAAAGAGTTGCACTTGTAATATTTAATGCATTAACAGTTCCTAAATTAGATAAATTAATAGTAACTGGAGTAGCTGTTCCAACAGGACTGTTAAAATAAATAGTTCCATTATTAGGTACATTTGTACTTAAATAACTAGCAGAAATTTCTTGTGCTGGTCCTGCAGAAGGAATAGCCACATTAATATCATCAATGCCTAAGTTATATCCACTGGCTTTCACAGTATAATAAAAACGTAAATAACGTGTAGTAGAAGCAGGCACATCTGTATGTAATGCCCAAGCATTTGCATCGATATCACCATTCACATAAACATGTAAATCTGTCCACGTTGTTCCATCCACACTCTCTTGTAATTTAACTGTACCTGACCATGGAGAACTACCTGTTCCTCTTATTTGATAAGAGATAGCACCTGGTACATCATTTACCCATACTTTCAACCATTCGTCCTGACGATCCATTTTATAAGCTGATGCTGGTGAAACGTAGTAGGGAGTAGTAGTATAAAAATGACTACTATTTAAATCATTTTCGGTATATCCACTAGGTAATGTACCCGAACAATCCCATGAGTTTGGCACTGGTGCTTGAGCCATCATAAATAATGTGACAAACATAGCAGAGAAAAGCAAGAAAGTTTTTTTCATTTTATTTTATTTTATTAATTAATGCTGTTTATTGATATTAAAGATAGTTATTCTATAAATAGTTTATTCTGGTTTAGTAATTTTTTTTTCAAGAAAATTCATAAGAGAAAACTCTACGCCAATATTCCATCTAAATCCTTGACCGAAATATACCGTAGCACTCTTTGCATCAAAGTCTCTGTATTGTGCTGTTGCATTATTACTCGCATCTGAAATAAATGAATTATTGGTGATATTAAATAAATTAGCACGTAAAGTAATCGCATAATTTTTTTGAATAGTGATGCTATAACCCATCGAAAAATCTAAAGTATAATAATTTGGAAGTCTCCAAGAATCTCGCCCTATATTGGATCCATTTAATCCTTCAGGACTGAAATCTGCGAAGTTCTTTCCAAAGTATACAATTTGAGGTTTGAAATAGAGTCCTTTAATTGGCTCATAACGCACACTACCTCCAATTTGGAATTGTGCGGCATCCCCTACATGAACACCAGTAGCATCAAAACTAATGGTATCGGTATAACCAGATGCAAAAGTATAAGTGAAGTTATTTCCACTGCTCCATCTCCAATCTCCATAAGAACATAGGAAATCGATATTAATTTTTTTGTGTGGTTTGATTCCTAATTCTAACTCAGCTCCAATATGTGTGGCATTCAATCCAGGTATATAAACCGATTCAGAAAGATCAGGATTGCTAGGATCAGCGATAGTTCGTGTAGTTGGTTTGTTTTTCCAATCAGTTACATAGGCATTCACAGCGGCTGTAACAATCTTAGTTTTTAATCCATACCCAATTTCAAAAGCAATAATTTTTTCATTTTTATAATTTACAGAAACAGCATTTCTATTATTTGGAATAACAGCATTATAAGGAGGTGCTTTATTGATAAAACCAGCATTGATAAACACGTTATTTTTCTCATTAATATTATAATTAAACCCAGCTTTTATCGTAAAACTCGGAATAACTACATTCCCTAATTTAAACGTTTTAGCTTCTGCTGATTCACTGGTATAAATATTATTTGCACCTAAAATATATTGTTCATTAGAACCTGAATAACGAACAAAAGTAGTATCTCCATTGGTTCGAATTCTTCGTCCACTATAAGCGATTAAATAATCTGTACCATTTGAAATAAGTGTATCACCAAAACCAACTGCATTGATAATACGTGTATTATTAATGTATAAATCTTTACGTGCAAAGAAATCAGTTTTATTATAAATGGTAGCTCCACCAGAAAGATTGATAAAGGCACTAAAATCTTTTAATTTATATTCAGCTAAAGCAAAAGCACCTGCATAAGAAACGTAACCATTGTAATTATATCCAATTTTATCACCTACATGTAATGAATCTCTTAAGCTTCTATTGTAATTTGAAATTCTTGATTCTTGATAAAAATCTCCTCCAAATAAATCATAAATTTGTCTATAATGTAACCCTTTATAATAACGACCATCAATACCTCCTGAGAAAGTTAAGAATTTATATGGTTTATATTCAAAAGTAGATAAGCCACCTACCCAATAATGATTATTAAAACTTTGTTTAATAATCGTTTTGGATATACCACTAGCCCGATTTACATTGGCATCATATACAATTTGACCATTTAAGTTTCCATCTGCAAAATTGAATGGGATATTATTTCCTTCCGTACTATTACCACCTCCTATACCTATTGAAGTATAAAGCGTTGTTACCAAAAAGAATTTTTCGGAAGGTGACCAAGTATGACGTAAAGTGATTTGAGGTTTGTGGTAGGTATTTTGACTGAAATTATAAATCTTAGCAGCTTGACGACCTTGTGAGGTATCGTTTTCATCGTTATATCTTTCTACTTCAGCCCATACATCATTATAACGTATGCCATAATTTTGTGCACCAGTAGTATCAATAAAATCGGAATTAGTAAATAAGGTAAAGAAATTACTTGAATCTATTACATTTAAACTATTGTATGTAGCATTATAATTTGCACGTATAGTTGAATCGCCAGGATTTTGACGAACCGCATTTAAAGCTTGATTCATCGCTATCATTTCTTGATATTCTAAGCTAGTACCTTTAAATAATTTGGCTGCATAATTTTTATCATATGCTTGAACTATCTGTCTATTAGAACGTGTGCCATGCCATTGTGGAGCACCAAAAACGGATAAACTGATAGATTGATTTTTAAACTTTTTATCGATTTTTAAATAATAAAAACCACCTCTAAAATTGGTGCCATATACATAACCATCCCCTTGTTTATAAGAACCACTTGCGGTGATACCCCATCCATTTTTTAATTTACCTGAATTAAACATAAGAGTAGTTCGTAATGAATTAAAGGATACTCTACCATACTTATTCATCATATCATCCCCAATAATTTCTTGCTTGACGCTGATTTCAGATTTTTGATCAATCCCTTTAGTCATAATATTCATAGTACCACCCACTGATGGAATGGCTAGTTTTGAATTACCTAAACCACGTTGTACTTGGATATTACGAGTTACTGCATCTAAGCCAAACCAATTACTCCAATATACTTCACCATTTTCCATATCATTTACTGGAACCCCATCAATCATAACGGCGATAAATCGTTGATTAAAACCACGTATACTTACACGTGCATCCCCTTCACCACCACCACGTGTGGTTGCATACACCCCAGGAGTAGTATTTAAAATCATAGGGATATCTCTACTTCCAATATCTTCTTTTAATTTTTGAATATTGATATTAGAAAAAGCTATTGGTGTTTCTCTGGATTTAGCTAGGTCAGAAGTTACTTGTACTTCTTTTAAAGTTTGACTTTGTAATTCAAAATTAATAACCAATACAGGCGTTTTGGCATTGATAGTTCGTTCAATAGATTGATATCCAAAATAGCTTATTTTCATTACATAAGTTCCGTATGGTATATCTGTAGTAAAATTACCATTGATATCTGTTATTAAGGTAGTCCCATCTTTAGGAGTAACTGATACACCAAAAAGTAATTCACCTGTTGCAGCATCTTTTACTTGTCCTTTTAAATTACAAGTTTGGGCTTTCAACTGGTACATACAAAGAATTGCAAGCAATAAACTATAAACTATTTTTTTCATATGAGTAAAGTATATAAAATGAATAAAGTTGTTTACAATTGATATAAACAACTTTATTTAAATTAAAAATTGGAATTAATAAATACTGATTCGTTTGGTTGTTTTAGCACCATTCTTAGCAATTACAGTAAGTAAATATTCTCCCGATGCTATATGATTATTTTTAATATCAATCGTAGTAGTTCTGATATCTTGATTTGCAAAATCTTTTGTCATAACGATATTTCCATTAAATCCATTGATGGAGATGCTAGCAATTGCTTCAGCACTTTCGATTTGAATAGCGTTTGAACTAGGGTTAGGATATACTTCTAATAGTAATGAATTATTTGGATTAATAATACCATTATAATCTTTACAATCACAAGTATGGCTTCCTAAGCTATCAAACATATTGATATGCATAGAATCCCATTGAATGGATACATTAAATGTATTTACTGTTCCGCCAGAAGGATTCGTTGTAACACCTGTCATTACACCATGTTTTCTAATTAAAGTATGATCCGTAGTCCATGAACTTTCGCTAGAATCTACAGCTGTATAATTGGTTGCAGGATTATCATTCCAACCACCACCAATTGTTGGTTCACCTGGATTGATACCAATTTGACCAAAGATATCAATAACAGTATTACCAGCAACTCTTTCTAATGTATAGGCATCATTACCATTATGACATAATGTTCTATTAGTTGAACCAGTACCACATGAAGTAGTGATAAAAGCATTTGCTTTATTACGTAATGAATAATATACGATTTCAGTTGCATTGGTATCTTTAACTAAAACCCAAGTTCCTTTTGCAGGAATTGTTCCAGATAATTTTTGAGTATAACTCGTATCTCTAATGTCTGTTCCATTATTCCATCTATGTATTTGATAGTTTGATAAATTTATTGGGCTACTTGTAGGATTATACAATTCAAGCGATTTGTTGGTTTGATTTCCTTCTACATATTCAGAGAAGAATAAATCCGTACATTGAGCAAATGTGTTTAAAGATCCGATAACTAGTAAAGCAAGTAATATTTTTTTCATTTTAAATTTAATTTTTCATTTAATTTAGATGCACAAAGGTACTAATATAGTTGTATGCATTTATTAAGTATTTATTAATTTACTTCACATTTTCCATTAATTTTTCACATTTTCATAAAAAAAATAGAATTACTTATTTAAAAAGCTAGTATAAGTAGGCTTTTATACAGAATTTATCCACAAACACCCCTTTTATCAACATTATACAGACTATGTTAGCTATTAACTATTGTTTTTATTGATTTCTTAGCTTTATCTTCGCACTATCATTTTTTAACAAACAAAAAAACATTAAAAACAATGAACAAAGCAGAATTAATCGACGCAATCGCTTCAGCTTCTAAATTAACTAAAGCTGATTCTGGTAGAGCATTAGATGCAACTATCGAAGCAATCACTAAAGCATTAAAAAAAGGTGATAGAGTTTCTTTAGTAGGTTTTGGTTCTTTTTCAGTAGGTAAAAGAGCTGCTAGAACTGGTAGAAATCCACAAACTGGTAAAGCTATTCAAATTAAAGCTAAAAAAGTAGCTAAATTTAAAGCGGGTGCTGATTTAGCTAAAACTGTAAATAAATAATTTACAGCTTAACTAAACAACAATTTATCCCGTTACGCCCTGCGTAACGGGATTTTTTTTTTGAAATAGTAGCATGAATTAAATATTAATATCAAATATGTATTTCCTAGATGCTAGATAGTATTATCTAGAACAATCAAATACTAAAATTTAATATTGAAACTATAATTGTAATAATTAGTAATTAGTAATTAATAATTTGAAATTCGTAATTTGTAATTTCAAGTAAAACTTGATTAGTTAAATTTAACCATAGTTACTCCATCTCCTCCAAATTCTGCTGCTGGATGATAGGTTTCTTTTACTTCTTTATAACTCTTTGTATATTGTTTTACTAGCATTTTCAATACGCCTGAGCCTTTTCCATGTACTATTCGTACTTCATTGAAATGGCCTAATATCGCTTTATCTAAAAAATTTTCTAATACAGGAAATGCTTCTTCCTTCAACATGCCTCTTATATCTAGTTCGTATTTGGCTGCCTCATTATCAAAATGACGTATAGCTGCAATAGGAGTATGTTTTTTTAATTTAGTTACATCAATAACTTCTAACTTGTCTACTGAAATCCATGTTTTTAAATGACCAAAAATAACTAGCGCTTTATTTTTGTTAATGCTCTCCACTATCCCAATTTCATTGGTGTCTACAATTTTCACTGAATCATTTATTTGTACTACTACTGGAGCTTTTTTGAGATGTAATTCCTTTTTACTTTTATCTACTAATTGAGTACTTATGTTTTTTTCTTGTTGTACATTTTTTAATGCTTCTTTCGCTTTTTGTTCAGCTGCATTTTTTTCTTGTTGTATCTCTTTGACTACTTTTTGTAATTCAACTTCTAGTTTATTTTCAAATTCTTGTTTTTGCAAATAATAATCATATTTCAGTTTCTTCTTCTGATATTCAATTTCTTTATTTTGAATTTCAAATTTGCGTATCAATTCTTTTAATCGTTTATCCTGCTTCTCTATATCATCGCCAGCTTTAACGATATCTTTGCGCTCACTCTCTATTTTACTTAATAAATCTTCATATTTGACTACATTATTCCCAATCAATTTTTGAGCATAAGCAATAATATTTTCAGGTAATTCATTTTTGCGTGCTATCACAAATGTATAAGAACTGCCTGGTTTGCCAATTTGCATTTTATAAGTCGGACTTAAATGTTCTTCATCAAAAATCATTGCAGCATTTACTATCTTAGGATGTCGTTCTGCAAATATTTTCAAATTGCCATAATGTGTATTGATTATCCCTTTGGCTTTTTTTGCTAAGAGCTCTTTTAAAATTGATTCGGCCATTGCTCCTCCAAACACAGGATCTGTACCAGTTCCAAATTCATCAATAAAAAATAAAGTCTGTTCATTTGCATGCTCAACAAAATATTTCATATAACGCAAACGCGAACTGTAAGTACTCAACTCATCTTCTAAAGATTGCGAATCGCCTACATCTGCCATGATATGGTCAAAAATGCCTAATTCAGTAGTGTTATCGGCAGGTATATGCAAACCCGATTGAAACATTAATTGAATCAATGCAAAGGTTTTTAATGTGACAGATTTCCCTCCAGCATTGGGTCCACTTACTAAAATAATTTGTTGCTCTTTATTGATACTAGCTGTATGTGGTATAGTTTCTTTATGTGATTTTATATGAATCAGTTTTAATAAAGGATGATATGCTTTTACCAATTTCATTTGTGCTTGATGCAGCACACCAGGTTCATTCGCATCTAGTATAAATGATAATTTTGCTTTAGCACGAATAAAATCACATAAGCCTAGTAATTTTTGATATTGTTCTAGAGTAGGAGTGTAGATACGAATCTCGTTACATAGCGTTTTTAGTATCTTATAAATCTCTCTCTTTTCGGCACGCTCTAATTCAAATAATTCATTGTTTAAAAAAACTGTTTCTTCTGGTTCAATATAAACGGTTTTACCACTCTCACTTTCATCGTGAATGATCCCTTTAATTTGCCTTTTATTCTCCGCATACACCGATACTACTCTTCTTCCATTTCTAATACTTTCAGCAGTATCTGTTGTAAAACCAGCTAATTTTAATTGAGTAGCAATTTTTCTAAATGCATTATCTAATTCTCTAGATTTAGTGATTTTATCTTTTCTAATACGCTCTAACTCCTTACTGGCATTACTTCTAACTGTAGCTGTTTCATCTATTATCAAATCGATTTTTAAGGCTATTGCAGCTTCATATTTGAATGATTGAATAATTTGATATAAGCTAGGAGCTTGTTCTTTATGTGTCTCTAAAAATTGAAAAATACTTTCAATCGTATCACAAAAAATTTTGATAGCTAATAAATGTTCTTCTGCTAATACATAATCATTAATCTGTAATTGAGCTATAGGTTCTTCAAGTACAATATAATTTTGACTAGGAAAATGAAATCCAGAATTTTGTAATTCTTTAAATTCAGCAATCTGACGTAGCGACTTTTTTATATAAGCAGCATCACTAGTAGGTTTTAGCTTGGCACACCAATCTAATCCCAACTCAGAGATTGTTTGTTCTTTCAGTAAATCAATAATTTTATTAAATTCTAGTTTATCTAGAATATCTGCAGGATAGAGTTTCATTTCTTCATTATAAATTAGCTATAAAAGCTAATAGCATCGATTAAACTTCTAAATTTTGTGCTACCTTAACTTTCATCATCCAATGTTTGTTATCTGCTACCTCACCATATTTAATTTGATTCAGTTGATTTTTGATGGCAGTAGAAATCGTTCTAGTTTCAAGAGCAGGAATTTGATATTTCACATCTCTATAACCTATAATATTGATAGAAACAATAGTAGCGGCTGTTCCAGCTCCAAACACATCTTGAACCCGATTTTCTTTATGTGCTTGAATAAATTCAGCAACACTAATTTTTCGTTCTTCTACAGGTATACCCATTTCTTTAGCTAGTATAATAACACTATCACGTGTAATTCCAGCTAAGATGGTTCCTTCATCTAAAGGCGGAGTAATAAGAATATTGTCGATAATAAAAAACACATTCATGGTACCACACTCTTGAAAATATTTTTTCTCAATTCCATCCAACCATAAAATTTGATCATATCCTTCTTGTTTAGCAAAACGAAGTGGATATAAACTAGCTGCATAATTACCAGCACATTTAGCAAATCCTACTCCACCAGGAAATGCACGGATATACTCTTCCGATACATATACGTTTACTGGCGCAGAATAATAGGCCCCTACCGGACAAGTAAATATGATAAACTTATAATTTTCAGATTCACGAATTCCAACATAATTATCTGTTGCAATCATAAAAGGTCGTATATATAAGCTAGCATTTTCATTGGTTGGAACCCAAGTAGAATCAATTTTTAGTAGTTCATCAATAGCTTCTATAAATAATCCTTCAGGTAATGCAGGCATACCCATACGCTCTGCAGAAATATCCATACGTTTGGCATTCATATCCGGACGGAATACCAAAATATTACCTTCTTTATCTTTTTGTGCTTTTAATCCTTCAAATATAGCTTGACCATAATGAAATGCTGAAGTTGCTGGATGAAATTCAATAGGTCTCATAGGTTCAATTTGGAAATTGCTCCAAACACCATTTGAATATTCAGCAGTGAACATATGATCAGAAAATTCCTTACCAAATTGTAGATTGTTGAAATCTACTTCATTTATTCTCGAAGAATTCGTTTTGTTTACTTTAATTTCGTGTTTCATAATTCGCAATTGTAAATTAGCTAAGCAGCTGCAAAGAAAGTGTTTATTTTTTAAAAATTTATTATGAATATAGGAAGCGTTTTATTTAATGAGTCAGAAATTTATCAAATTGTTGAAAAAGAAGAATTTATACTAAATATTCAAGAGCCAGTTCAGGTATTATTTGTAGCACCAAATCTTGAAGATGAGCTTTTTACAGAAGAATATAGAGTTTTAATTCAAAATATATTTAATGCGCTCAAACGAAGCGATATTCAATTTGAGTTAGTATTATTAAAGCATTCGATAGCACTTACAGATTTATTCAAATATCCTACTTTAAACTATTTTATTTTCTTTGGTAAAGCAGAGAAACTAGTTGATTTCCAATTTGAGTTTATACGTAATAGACCAATTAAGTTGAGTGATAAAAAAATATTATTTACAGATAGTCTACCCGTATTAGGGAATCCTATTAATAAGGCTCAAAAAAACGATTTTTGGGCTGGATTACAACGAATGTTTGCATAAGCTATGAAATTATTATTAGCTACCAATAATGTCAATAAGCGGATTGAATTTCAATCGCTTTTACCCGCAACAATCACCCTGTTAAGTTTAGAAGACGTGGCTATACACGAAGAACTTCCAGAACATGAAAAAACAATCGAAGGGAATTCATTAAGTAAAGCTAAATATGCCTCCGAGAAAGCAGGTATTCCATGTATTGCAGAGGATACAGGACTTGAAGTATATGCGCTTAACCAGGAACCAGGGGTTTATTCTGCTCGATATGCTGGTAAAAATGCTACCTCTGCAGATAATATTAAACTCTTATTACAGAGGCTAGATACAATATCTGACCGAAAAGCACGTTTTAAAACGGTTATTACCTACTATGAAAATGGACAATATGAGCAATTTGAAGGGATTATTGAAGGAAGAATAGCTGAGTTTGAAAAAGGAAGCAACGGTTTTGGTTATGATTCCGTCTTTATTCCTGAAGGATTAGACAAAACATTTGCAGAAATGAACTTAGAACAAAAAAACGAGTATAGTCACCGGAAAAGAGCATTTGTCAGGTTTTTGTCATTTTATAGAAACAAGTTGTAACTATTGTTAAATTCACCTATATTTGTTATAACATATTGAATATGACCCATCAAAAACTCACAACTGAAAATGAAAAAGACATCATAAAAGGATGTTGTGAGGGGAATATAATCGCTCAAAAAATTCTATACAAAAGTCTTAGCTCAAAAATGTTTGGTGTATGTATGCGCTATACCAATGATTATCATATAGCTGAAGATATCTTACAAGATGGATTTATTAAAGTATTTAAAAATATAAGTAAATATAGAGGGGAAGGCTCTTTTGAGGGTTGGATACGTCGAATATTCGTTAATACGGCAATCGAACATTACCGAAAAAAAGTCAATATGTACCCGGTAACAGAGATAGAGAGCGACCATATCAAAACTTATGATGGGGATATCGTAGATCAGTTGCAAGCCGAAGATTTATTGCGTTTAATTGGGGAATTGTCTCCCGGATACCGCACTGTATTTAACAGGTATGTCATTGAAGGGTATTCACATCAAGAAATAGGAGAGATGCTTGGCATAAGTGAAGGTACTTCTAAATCACAATTGTCACGTGCCAGGTCATTATTGCAGATAAAAGTGAATGAATTGCATACAATTACTAAAACTGGAACAGGGGCATAATTTTTGACAAAAAAATAAAAACAAGCATATTTAAATATAAATTTGTAAAGGGACTAAGAAAGAATGATAAACGAAG
>CANHVE010000068.1 GCA_947464015.1 Saprospirales bacterium
CACTATAAGCAATTTCGTGTAGATCATATCAACTGCAAATGGGTAATGCCTAAACATGCTGATAAAAATAAAGTTTTATTATATTTTCATGGGGGTGGTTATGCTTCTGGTTCTGTTCAAACACATAAATCGCTAGTGACTCAAATTTGCAAACACAGTAATACCTATGCGGTATTATTTGATTATCGACTCAGTCCTGAACATAAATTTCCAGCTCCTATAGAAGACTCCATAAAAGTATATCAATACTTATTAGATCAAGGATTTGAGCCTTCTCAAATTGCCTTTGGGGGTGATTCTGCCGGTGGTGGATTAGCCATGGCTACCTTATTATACTTGCGCGATCATCAATTAGCTCCACTTCCTAAATGTTATATTGGATTAAGCCCCTGGTTTGATTTAACCTGCAATAGTGAATCTATTAAAAATAATGAACAAACTGATGCCATGATTAATGTAGAGGCTATGGAACATTGGATTAAAAATTATATTGGTGATGCCGACCGCAAAAATCCTTTTATCTCTCCATTGTTTGCCTCATTTAAAAACTTACCTCCTATGTATATTCAGGTTTGTAAAGTAGAAGTTTTATATCATGATTCCTTACATTTTTACGAGCGTGCTAAAGCAGCTGGTGCCACTATTACACTAGATGAATATGGCGATTTAATTCATGTGTGGCAAGCCTTCTGGCCTATTTTAAAAGAAGGGAGAGAGGCTAACGAAAAACTTGGAAAATTTATTAAACAACAATTAGAAAATAAGTAATTATTTTACTGCTGTTATATTCAATTTAAAACTCATCAATTCGTCAATAATTTTATCATTTAATAAATTACTTGTACTCGTTTCTATACCATAAGTCATATCCCATTTCACTCTATTTATCTTGAATGTGCTATGTAAATTAATTTGATCATTCTCTAAAGAATAATTTATTGGAATATTTAAAGTCTGTGTAATCCCTTTAATCGTTATATGTGCATTGGCTTTACACGTATTTTCTTTATTTGAATGTTCTTTATCTTCTTTCTCGACAACTATACTATCAATAGTTATAGTGATTGTTTCGAATGAATCTGCATTAAAAAAAGTAGGACTTTTCATAATCCATTCAAAATTATTATTCTCTTTTGTATCGGTAATATCTTTTACTTTGAGTTGTCTGGTATCAAATGTAAATTGCGCTCCTAAAATATTTGCTCCATCCATTTGTACATTCCCTTCTTTGATTTCAATATTGCCATAGTGCTCGGTAGAACCATACTTATAGCTACAGTACCAAACTAAATCGGAGCGTTCTTTGTATACCTGATAAGTCGATAAAAAATTTCCACTAACAATAGCTTCGCCTGACTTTATTTGTACATCTGCTTCTTGCATCGCTGTTGTACATTGAATCAATATACATGATAATAGAATTATCCATAAAATATTGAATCGAATCATTTTAGTATTAATTGCTCTGTAATGTATTAGTTTGCTTCTATAAAATTTGATTAGGCTACTCTTCTATGACCTACCCATACAAATCTTTTGCAAACGTATTCAGGATTGGTGAATGAAGCATTTCCTGCAGGATTTCCTCCTGTAACGTGAAAATCAGAAAAGGCTGCATGTTGATTGACCCAAATCATACCAGTTAAATTTAATGACACAGGTGCAAATACACTTTCCATCTCTTCTATAATTTTTGCTGTTACTGATTCATCTGTAGAGTAAGCTGCACAAGTAATGGCTCCATGTTTTTGAGTCATATCTTTCGCTAATGAAATCGACTCATCTGTATTTTTTGTTTTGATTAATAATACGATTGGGCCGAATAATTCATTTTCATAAATACCAAAATCTTTGCTATCTAATTCTAATACTAAAGGAGAGATACTTCTTGCATTAGGAAAATCTGCATGGCTTACATTTTGTGAATCTAATAAAACAACTGCATCCATTTTTTTCAAAGAATTTACTCGTTTTAAGGTCATTTCATTTTGAATAGTTCCATAGGTTCCTGCAGCCATTTTAGGATTATTAGCTATACCTGCTATGCCTTCTTTTAATGCATTCACTACTTCTTCATAACTCAAATGTGCATCGCCATTTTTAATGCCTGTTGCTGGAATAAAAATATTTTGTGGAGCCGTACACATTTGTCCACTATACAACGAAACTGCAAAAGCTAAATTTTGTACTACTGGATTAATATCAGCTACTGAATCGATAATCACACTATTCACCCCAGCTTTTTCGGTAAATACTACTTTATCTTTTAAACTTTCTACATATTCACCAAATGCCGAACCTCCAGTATAATCAATTAATTTTACTAATGGATGCTCGCATAATTCTTTCGTAATTAATTTATCACTAGTATCTACAGCCAACTGACAAGTTAATGGATCTAATCCTTTTGCTGCTAATGCTTTTTGTATCTCAGCCACTACTATAGCTATAGGTAAAATAGCTTTAGGATGTGGTTTAACAATTACAGCATTACCTGTAATTAATGAAGCATACATACCTGGAACACTATTCCAAATAGGGAATGTAGAACAACCAATCACCACGCCAATACCTTTAGGTATCGCTTTAAATTCTTTATGTAATACCACATTCATTTTACCCATTGGTTTGTCCCATACTACATTTTGAGGGAAACGAGATAACTCTTCATAGCCCATCGCTATTGCTTCTAAAGCTCTATCATTGGCATGTGGACCACTCGCTTGAAAAGACATCATAAATGCTTGTCCTGTTGTATGCATCGTAGCATAAGCAATCTCATTAAATCTTTTTGAAATTCTTTCTAATGAATCAATCAATACATCTGCACGATCATCAGCTGAAACATTTTTCCAACTATTCATAGCACGGGCGCTACGTATGAGTGTTTTACCAACATCATAGGTTGGATATTTGATTCCTAATTTTTCTTGTGTAAATGGCGAAACTTCTTCTGATGCCCAATTCGAAGGACTATCTTGTTGTAACTCCGTAAATTCTTTATTTAAAAATGCATTAAATAATTCTAATCCTTTTACTGCTCCATCTTCACCATATGCTTTTGGATGTTCGGGATATTGTGCAAAAAATATACGTTCGTGTATTGCTTTGATTGCGTTATCTAATATCGTTTTATTACTAGATGAAAATGCCATATGCTTTGTGTTTAAATTTATAATTAGAGATTCAAAGATAATACATACTAAGTACCTATACCATACTATCTTACAAATTATTATCCTATATAAAACAGCTAATCTTTATACTTTAAAGAATATCATGCTTTTTGTAAATAGTCAAATTTAGGCGTCCAACCATTATCCTTTTTTGATAATAAATCGAAAAAATGCCATGGACTGCAATATACATCGCCCGGTCCAAAATAATCTTTATTCGTTCTATAGATTTTTCCCTCTTTTTTAATAAATGCTGAAACGCCCGGCATATAATAGGTTTTGCCTTCTTTTTCATAGGAATATCCGCTATCACTTATAAAATTAGTACCATGTGCCGAAACACACAAGAAGTTCCAATTTCTACTAGAGGCAAATGTATCTAAAACAGATGGCTCGTTTGGACTAATTAAGACCATGGGTACACGATCATTGATAATAGTAGTAGAGCTATTTAAAGTATCTGCCCACATCGTACAATAACTACATGATTTCCCCATATTATGAATTAGTAATAACTCGTCTTGATCTTTAAATAAAGAAGATAATAATACTGCTGAAGCATCTCTATGATATAATGTATAATCTTCAAATAATTCTAATTCTCTATTACTTCGTAATGCCGAAATTTCTGATTGAATTTTCTCAATATCTTGTTGTAATTTTTCTATCGCCTTATCTGTATCTTTATAATCCATTTATAAAATATTTTAATGATTAAATCGTTAACTAAGATATGAAAAATATTTTCTTTTTATGTAGCATATTATTGTTTGGGTTAAAAGGTATTCAAGCTCAAGAAGTAAGTGAGTTTCTCAATAAAATTCCTGCTAGTAAACAAGCTACCGTTTTCCCTGATTCTTTGTATTCAAGTACTACTTGGAAAAATTTTTATTTGCGTAAAGACATACAAAATGCGATAGATATTAATCAAATCGACTATGGATTATTGAATGCTTGTTTATTTTATGCAACGAATAAAATCAGAGCTACCTACAAAAAAAAACCACTAGAATTTAATGCTCAACTGCGTGATGTGGCTTTAATACATAGCTATAATATGGTCACACAAAATTTCTTTAGTCATGATAACCCAAAAGCTTCCAAATTCAAAACAATGAAAAGTCGAATTGATGCATCTGGTTACAAAGCGCAAGCAATGGGAGAAAATATTGCCAAACGTTTTCTTGAATTAGCGCATCCTTTAACTTATATAGAACTTGCCAATCAAACTATTGATGCTTTTTATCACTCTCCTGATCATAAGGCCAATATGCTAAATCCTTCCTTTACTGAAAACGCACAGGCTGTTTATTTTTATAAAAAAAATGCGAGTCCTTATGTGTATTTTACGGTAACCCAAGATTATGGTACTCCTTTGTCAAAATAAATAAACAATTCATTTACTTTTCATATAGTAAGTTTGTAAAGTGAAAAGAATTTACACTTTATTCTATTTAGGTTTTATTTCAATGTGTTTATTGGTTTGTATATCTGCTTACCAAATAGATATTATGGATGTTGATGCCGCTCAATATGCCAATATTAGTAGAGAGATGAGTATGACTGGCAACTATCTCCAAGTATATGAACAAGGCAAAGATTATTTAGATAAACCTCCAATGCTTTTTTGGTTAAGTGCATTATCTATTAAAATACTTGGAGCTTCTAACTTTGCTTATAAGTTTCCTTCTATACTCCTCTTCATCCTTTCTTTATATAGTTTTTATCTTTGGGTAAAACAATTATATAATAAAGAAACCGCGCTAGTTGCTACCCTAATTCTGTCTAGTTCTCAAGCCATTTTCTTAATGACCAATGATGTTCGAACCGACCTATTATTAATGTCATTTACTATCATGTCGATTGCACATATTTATTTGTATACGCAAAACAGAAAAATGATAGATTTTGTAATTGGCTTTATGGCAATGGCTGCAGGCTTAATGACGAAAGGACCTATAGCTGTTTTTATGATTGTTGCATCTTTAGGTACTCACTTTTTATTAAAAAAAGATTGGAAAAACATTTTCAATTATAGATATGTATTAGGTATTATCCTAGTATGCATTTTATTAATCCCTATGTGTTACGGTTTGTATACTCAATTTGATTTACATCCCGAAAAAACAGTGTATGGTATTCAAAGTCCAAGTGGTATTAAATTTTTCTTTTGGACACAATCATTTGGAAGAATTACTGGCGAAAGCAGCTGGGCTAATAATATGGGCTTCGAATATTTATTCACTAATATATTATGGGCCTTTTTCCCATGGTCATTATTATTTATTCTAGCACTCATTTATCCAATACTGGAAGTGTTTCACAAACAAAAAAGAATTGAATATATAAGTATAGCTGGTTTTATTTTAACTTATATAGCCTTAGCTAGTTCGAAGTATCAACTACCTCATTATATATTTATTACATTTCCCTTAATAGCCATTCTTACAGCTCATTTTGTTTTACATAGCAATTGGTCTAAAGCCATTTATTTACTAAGTATAAGTGTCTTACTGGCTATAATTGCACAATTTTTTATAGTATTATATGTCTTCGATTCCAACCAATATTATTGGATATCTTTTATATTTCTAGAAATTTTACTTGGCTCTATCCTTTTTGTATATCTTCATAAAAAGCAACTGAATCGACATAAATGGATACTTACTACTTCTTTTATCGCCCTATTTTTTAATATATTACTTACTCATTTATTCTATAAAAACTTAATCCAATTTCAATCTTCATCAGCTATAGGAAAATATATAAATAAAGAACATATTCAATCTAAAGACATTAATTCATATGATTTACGAGAAGGTTATAATGCGATTCATTTTTATTCTAAACAAATAATAACTACGAATGAAACTTCCTCGCCTACAAAAAAATATGTAATCACCACAGATGATGGAAAAAATAAACTACTCTTAGAAAACGCGCCCTATAAAGTAATTCAATCTTTCGAACAATATAATATCACTAAATTACAATGGAAGTTTTTAAATAAAAAAACAAGAAATGAGTCGATAAAGCATCTGTATATGTTGGAAAAAAAATAACCCTATTTAACTAAAACTTTCCAAGCTTCTTCTACTTGCTTAAGTGCTAAATATGTTTTGGCTTTATTTAATCGAATACTATTTTCATTGCTGTCTGAACCAGTGTATTGTATCGTAATAGGTATTTGTTCTACATTACCCAACATGCCTAAATCGTTCCCTGTTAAAATATGATTTTGAATAATCCATGAAGGAATAGCATCTACTCCAATACCAATAGTAGTAACTGGTTTAGGCACCATAAACAATGACGATTCATTTAACCTTACATAATAATCATCGCCACATCTGCCTACTTGATTCATTTTTAATGGATCAATGCGAGTACCAGTTTCATTTAAAACAGACTCGTGTATATGCATCTTTACGATCTCACAAATAAATAAATTGCCTGCTCCTCCCTCCTGACCAAGTTCTATAACTTGATTCACTTTACATTCAAATTGCACTGGGCTCTCCGCTACTCGAGGGGGTTTTATGAGCTCTGAGGTTTGCATCGTAAAACCTGCTTTCACAAACTCATTTACTCCTCTTGGATATGCCACACTGGCTAAGGAGGTTTGTTGCACCATATCATAGGTAACAATATTGATAACAACTTCTGGCACTTCTTTGATATTCTTATACGTATCTTTCGTTTCGCCCGTTTTACCACTCCTATTACTACTAAATACCATAATAGGTGGCTTCGAACTATATACATTGAAAAAACTAAATGGCGATAAATTTACTTGACCTTCTTTATTAATCGTACTTGCAAATGAAATAGGTCGAGGTGCAACTGCACTTAATAAAAAAGCATGTAATTCTGCTGTTTTTAATTCTTGAGGGATAAATGATTTCATTGAGTAAAGATAATTGCTTTTTTAATTATTTGTTTTTTGATAGCTTTACTTAAAATAATCAAACATGAAAAACAAAATCAAATATGTAGGCTATGCAATTGCTGCCTTATTACTAATCATTATTCTAACTATTGGTATATCAGGACTAATACTTCCCGAAACACAACGAATCACTTGCAAAACAACTATTGCAGCTCCTCCTTATATCGTTTTCAAGAATATAAGCGATTTTAATATTTGGAGTAAATGGGACCCTTGGTATAATTTAGATTGTAATCAAACAAGAACAATTGTAGGTATTCCTTCTAGTCTAAATCATCAATATAGCTGGCAAGGCAATAGTAAAGTAGGTAAAGGCTCTATGCAGATTATACAAATCGATAAAAATAAAAAAATGACTATCGCACTCCATTTTATAGAATCATTTCCGAGTAAAGCTAATGTGGAGTTTGAAATTAATAATACAGGAAACAATACCAATATTAGCTGGACTTTCATTAGTAAAAACCCATTCTATTTTAGATTAGTTAGTCTATTTATGAAACCTGTTTTAATCAAATCGTTTAATGAGGGCTTAAGTAATTTAAAAACCTTATCAGAAAAAGATGCCCTAGATCATCCCGCTTCTAGCTCCAATGAATCTTATGAAATAGACGAAATGCAACTCAGTGGCAAAACATTTTTAGTGATTCGAAATAAACAACAATCTATCAATACAATCAGCGAATTTTTTATGAATGAAATGCCAAAAGCATTTATCTACCTACAAAAAAATAAAAAAGAATTAGATGGCTACCCTACTGGATTATATTATGCATATGATGAAAGCAAAGGTATATGTGATGTAGCTATTGCTTTACCATTTACGGGTACTTTGGCTGTTTCCAAACCTTATGAAATTACAACTCTTGCCGCAAGCAAAGCAATAAGTATCGATTATTATGGTGCTTATGACGAAATGAATGGTGCTTATGATGCTCTTTATGATTATATAGAAAAGAATAATCTAGAACAAAAAGGACCAGCTATTGAAGAATATATTGGAGATCCTGAACAACTGAATGGTGATATGAGCAAATGCTTAACTCGAATTAGCATTCCAATAAAATAATTAGACTAGTACTTGCTTTATTTGGGAGTGTATATGTTCAATATCCTGTTGCATCATACATTTAAAATGTCCTAATGGACAAGAACTTTTACCATATATACTGCATGGTCTACAAGCTAAATCTGTTTGTATATTGATATTGTTTTTATAATAGGAAGTAAATCCTATATTGGGATGTGTACCACCCCATAAAGTAATAACTGGAACTTGATAAATGGATGCTATATGCATATTAGCTGAATCCATGCTGATTACTAAATCTAATTCTTTAATTGCATCCAATTCTTTTTTGAAATCCAATTCTTTGCTTAAAAAACTAATCTGCTCATTTATAATCAATGATGCTAATTGCTTCTGCTCTTTAGCTGCACACAAAATTTTTATATGGTATCTTTTATCTTCTAAAATTTTCTCTATTAATAGCTGTAATTTTTCCAAAGGAAAATTCTTAGTGAAATGTTTAGATAAAGGGGCCATTCCAATACTATATTGTTCCTTCTTTACTATATTGATTATTTGATCTCGATCAGTTAAATCACATTTAAATCCCGCATGACGAATGGCATTTGCATATCGTTCACTTACGTGCATGAGTGCTGTATGTTGTATGGTTTTGTTTTGAATTGCTTGTAGCTTTTTAGCTCTTTCTTTATCGAAACAACTAATTTGTACTTTTTTAAAAAGATACAAAAAACGAATTATTTTACTTCGAAGTACATTATGTAAATCGACAATATGTGTAAAATTTCGACTATATAAATGTTTCCTAACAAATCTAAACAAGCCAAAAACCCCATTATAATCATTGCTATCAAAGGCAATAAAATCAATATTCTCTAGCGTAGCGAAGAGTGGTGCATGAAAGGATTTAGATAAGATGGATACTTGAACTCCTGGGTTTTGTAAGATAAAATTTTTAATGACAGGTACCGTTAATGCAACATCACCAAGTGATGATAAACGAATAAATAAGACATGTTGGTTTGTTGCATTCAAAGTCCTTATGTTTAATTTTTATATGTAGAGGAATACAAAATTCTACTATCGCTTCGTATAAAGTACCGGATTCAAATTAGGATCATTATACATTTTAACTTGACGATATACTTTCATGAATTTTTTACCCGTGGCATACTCTTCCAATAACTGATCTATCGCTGTAGTTAAATCTATAAATTGTTGTTCTAAAATTTGCAACTTGGATGTACATGCCGCTATTTGATCCTCAGAAGAATCCTTCCGATTTACCTCTACTCGCATATGGTAGATTTTTAAACATAAAATAGATAATCGATCAATAGCCCACGCTGGACTCTCCGTATTTAAAACTGCATTTTCTTGTTGACTTACTTGGTGAAAACTAGAATAAAAAAAATCATCTATCTGTTCTACTAAATCAGTTCGTTGTTGATTTAATTGATCAATTTTTCTTTTGATTAATAATGCCTCTGCTGGTTCTATTTGAGGATTACGAATCAAATCTTCATAATGCCATTGTACCGTATCTATCCAATTTTTTTGATATAAGAAATAGGAAAAACTATCCTTCTCATAAGAGTTCTGAATAGGTTGATGAACATTATCCAGTAAATGATAATTGGATATGCTCTGATTGAATATAGTACTAAATTCGATAGCTTTCATTTAAGATAGTTTAGCTAATGATTCTGCAATACGATCCATAGCAAGCATCAATTTATCTTCAGAAGTAGCATAAGAGAAACGTATGCAATTCCCATCACCAAAAGCATCTCCACTTACTGTACTCACTTTTGCATCTGCTAATAAATACATACTCATATCACTTGAATTTTGTATAAGGGTTGCTCCATTTTTTTTACCAAAAAACGAACTGATATCTGTAAAGAAATAAAATGCACCCGTTGGTAAATTGACCTTTACCCCTTGCATCTCTTTCAGTTTAGCATACACTACATCTCTTCTTTTAAGATATTGTGCGCACATATCTTTAGTTGCTTGCATATCCCCACGCATCGCTGCTTCACCAGCCATTTGTGTTATAGAACAAGTACCGCTAGTAAATTGACCTTGCATTTTGACACAAGCTTTGGCTACCCATAACGGTGCAGCTATATACCCTAACCTCCAACCAGTCATCGCAAATCCTTTAGAAAAACCATTTACAATAACGGTTCTATCATACATGCCTTCTAGTGTTGCAATACTGCAATGAGCACCTGTAAAGTTAATATACTCATATATTTCATCAGCCAAAATTATAATATTCGGATGCTTACGAAAAACCACTGCTAAGGCTTCTAATTCCTCTTTTGTATATACAGAACCTGTAGGATTGCAAGGCGAACTGAATATAAATAATCTGGTTTTAGGAGTTATTGCCTGCTCTAATTGAGCAGCTGTAATTTTATATTCGGCCTCCACACTACTTTGTATCGTAACTACTTTCGCTTCAGCTAAATGTGAAATAGCACTATAACTTACCCAATAAGGGGCTGGTATAATTACTTCCTCACCTGGATTAAGCACGCTCATCACTACATTGGCAATAGATTGTTTAGCACCAGTAGATACGACAATTTGATCAGGTGTATACTCAATTTGATTATCTCTTTTTAATTTTTCTACTATTGATTTTCGAAGTTCTAAAAATCCGGCTACTGGGGTATATTTAGTTATACCTTGATCTATTGCTTGCTTAGCCGCTTCTTTAATATGTATTGGTGTATCAAAATCTGGCTCTCCTAATGTTAAGTCAATTATATCTTCACCTTTTGCTTTTAGTTCGCGAACTAATGCTGCCATTTGTAAGGTAGCCGATTCTTCTAAGGTAGCAATACGTGCTGCTATATGTTCAAGCATTTGTTAAATTTTAGATTGTAAAGGTACTAAATTCTAGTTTTTATAAAATTTTGAATATCAAAAGTTTTTTTATATAAGCTTTCATGTAACAATAGGTGTTTTTTCTTTTCGTATTGATGTCCAATAAAAATATCTTTTACTATCTATTTTGACATAACTATGACATTTCTTAATGCTATATTTTGCAACCTTTGTGCACATAAAATTAAATACTAAAATGAAAAGAATATTTACATGTTGTATTGCCTTAGTAGCCTTATATACAGCCAAAGCACAAACACCGATTTATGACTCTGTTTCTATGAATCCTGGTTATGCAAATGCGGTTTTTTATAGTTTAGCAAATGGTACCTTAGCTTCTGCTCCTATTTATGCTCAAGCCGATATTCAAATTCGATTTGAAAATCGTTCTGCTTCTATTCGTACTGTAGATGGTTTTGGAGCTAAAGTGTTTTTACCTGTTGCTCATGCTTTAACAGATTGGACTACTCTAGATACAACTGCTATGATCGAACAAATAAATTCAGATACTGCATGGGAAAATGGTTCATTCAATGCAACTGCAACTGGTCACCCTAGTTATGGATGGGGAACTTATGATGCAGTAACACACGATATCAATGGCGATAAAATATTTGTTTACCAAAATGCAATGGGTGCATTTAAAAAAGTACAAATAATCATATTAAATTCGCTTTCTAAAACCTATTATATCAAACATGCTAATCTAGATGGCTCTATGGAATATACTGACACCATTGGAACGGCTGATTTTCCTAATAAAAACTTTGGTTATTTTAATTTTTTCACTAGAACAAAAATAGATGCTGAACCTATTGGAACTGACTGGGATTTAGTATTTAGAAAATATAATAGAACTGCTGATAATTATCCAGTAGCTGGTGTATTAAGCAATTTAAATGTATTAACGGCTAAATTATTTACCCATACTCCAAATACCGCTTCTGGCTCTGGCTTACCTTACTATACAAACATGTCTGTAATTGGATACGATTGGAAAATATTTACTCCTCCAACTGGTCCTTGGGAAGTTATTGATTCTGCAGCTTATTTCGTGCTTGATCAATCTAATGATATTTGGAGAATCGTATTCACAGGTTTTGGCGGAAGTGCCACAGGTAAAGCATACTTTACTAAAACTAAAGTAGGTTCTGTTGGAATTAATACTATTCCGAATGAAGCAATTACATTAGCTACCATGTATCCAA
>CANHVE010000069.1 GCA_947464015.1 Saprospirales bacterium
ATATTTTTCCATCTACGCGTTCGTTTACCCAAAAACCCCTCATATCAAAAATGAATTTTGTTTTAAAATTATTTTTCATATAAAGACCAGCAAAAGCGGCTATATAACTTCTGCAATGAACTATCTGAAATGGAGATTTTTGATGTAATTTTTTTACCAGTTGAATTAATGTGTAAATATCGAAAATAGTTGATAATACGGGAGGGTTTTTAGTGTATTTTAAAGGTATCCAATTGATATTAGCTTCCTTACAGATGATTTCAATTTCTTTTTTATTTTTTTCGAAAACTTCATTTTTTTCAAAACTAATTAACGTAAAATTAAATCCTTTACTAGCAATCCCTTTTAAATATGGCAATACTTGTGATTGTCCAAGTGGGTCAGTCATTCCATCGTAAGAAATATAAAGAACAGGTTTTGTTTTTGTCATTACAATTTTATAAAGGGTAATAGTTAATTTGATTGTCTTGTACAAGCATTACTCTATTATTCATGCTTGTAGTATATGAACAATTTAGATAGTAATATAAGAATTCTAATTTAGCAGTATTGTTCCACATTTTACTATAATCTATATGAATTAAACCCACAATAAAAAACTAATTAGCTAAATAGCTTTGGTGAAATAAAATTACAAATAGGTTCTCTGTGTGGACTGATTTGATGAAATTGTAAAATTTTAATTTTTTGTATCGAGAAGTTAAGCTTTAATATTTTCGTTAAGCCACATATGTAATATGATGAGTAGCCAAATTCTATTAAATAAAAAATCATCTCCTTTTTCCCATCTACTTAGTAAAGAATCTACTTCTTCATATTTTACAACATTGTACTTTCTAATTATTGTTCCATTTAAATATTCCTTAATTAAATAAGATAAATCGCTACGCAACCAATTGTTTAGAGGAATACCGAATCCCCATTTAGGTCTATCGAAAAAACTTTTTGGGACATAATCATACAATATATCTTTCAAAATATATTTAGAAGTGTTTTTCTGGAATTTAAATTTTTCTGGAAGATTAAGAGCAAATTCAATAATTCTATAATCGAGTAATGGAACGCGTGTTTCTAAAGAATATTTCATACTAGCTCTATCTACTTTAACAAGAAGGTCATCAGGCAAATAATATTTTAAATCGAAGAATGCTTGATCTTCCATAGCATTTAATTCTCTACGTAAATTAAAAGATTCTTCTAAGTGATAATTTTCATTACTTGTATTTGCCAATAATGATTTCACTTCCTTCTTACTAAAGAAATATTGTTCTTGTGAAAATATGTGAGATTTTAATTCTGATTTATCTTCTGAGTCAAGTAATAATGAAATTCTTTTATACTTTGGTTTCATCTTAGAAAATAAAAACTTAGCAGGTTTTTGATAATATTTAAATATATTCGAATCAAATCGTTTGGCCCACTTATACATGCCATAACCTAAAAATAATTCATCACCCCCATCACCACTTAAGGTCATAGTTACTTGTTGTTTAGCTAATCGACTAACTAACATAGTTGGAATAGCTGAAGCGTCTGCATAAGGTTCGTCATACGTAGAAGGGATTGAACTTACTAATTCTTGAGCTTCTTTTGTAGAAACCATCATTTCAGTATGTTTGCTTCCGATGTGCTTGGCTACAGATGCTGCATATTCACTTTCGTTCTTAGTAGTATCTTTAAATCCTAGTGAAAATGTATTGATTGGAATATTACTATTAGATTGAGCAACTGCACTAACTAAACTGCTATCAATTCCTCCACTAAGAAAAGTACCAAAAGGGACATCGCTAATCATACGATATTTTACGGAGGTTTCAACCAAATATTTTAATTTCTTTTTTGCCTCTGAATAATTATTGAAGGTATCAAAATCTACTTTTTCTTCTAATTGCCAATAAGGTTCAAGATTAAAAATATCTTTATTAATATGTAGTTTATGACCTGCTGGGAATTTTTTAATTTCGTTGTAAATAGTATGTGGGGCGGGTATATATCCTAAATGTAAGTAATGATTAATAGCTTCTTGACTAAGAGTAAGTTTACTTTTTATCTGAGGTAGACTTGTCAATGCTTTTAGTTCGGAAGCAAAAAGAAAATTAGAACCATCCCAATAATAATAAATTGGTTTAATGCCTATTCTATCTCTATATACAAATAAATGTTTGTCAATTTTATCGTAAATAGCTATAGCAAACATCCCATTTAAACGATTCACAAAGTCTACACCCCATTTAGCAAAAGCTTCTAATATAACTTCAGTATCAGAATTGGTTTTGTAATAGAAATTATCATTATTTACACGTACTTGATTGCTAAGTTCTTTAAAATTATAGACTTCACCATTAAATATAATTACATAGCGATTATTAAAAGAAGTCATAGGCTGATTAGCTACTTCTCTTAAATCGATAATACTTAATCTTCTATGGCCAAGTCCTACTTGATTATCTATATAAAATCCATCAGCATTTGGACCGCGATGCTTGATAGCATCGGTCATTTGTTTTAATTCAGTTTTTGAAATAGAATTATCAAAGCTATAATATCCTGCAATACCACACATAGTTGTATACTAAATTAAATCAGTTATTTAAGAGAAAGGGTGTTTTGTTTGAGTAAGTTTACAATACGGATGATATTCACCAACTAATCCAAGAGGTTGAGCATGTCTAATATCGTGTACTATTTGAATAGAAGGTTTAGCTTCTAATAAACGATATCCATTTCCTGCAAGAATTTCTTTATATGAAGTGGTGTGTAAATCGGTAAAGCCATCACTAAATTCAATTTCTTCTCCTTCAATTTTCATCGAACGATAAGTTCTTTTACCTTGCTTTCTAACTTCTTCAGGAATGGTATCTTCATTTATGCTTAAGAACCATCTAACTTTAGCTCGGTTAAATTCTAAATATCCTGCAGCTCTATCGAATGCATGAACATGTACATCATTACGTTTTACGTCACCAAATATCCAAGTAAGCATATCAAAGAAATGCACACCTATATTTGTAGCTACTCCTCCAGATTTATCTAAATCACCTTTCCAACTGGTATAATACCAATTGCCACGAGAAGTGATATAAGTTAAGTCAAATTCAAAAATTTTATCTGCAGGTGCATTTTTTACTTTTTCTTTTAAGGCAATAATGGCTGGATGTAAGCGTAATTGGAATATATTATATACATGTTTTCCAGTTTCTTTTTCTAATTCAGCTAAATTATCTATATTCCATGGATTTAACACTAAAGGCTTTTCACAGATTACATCTGCATGATGTCTTAAACCAAAACGAATATGTGCATCGTGTAAATAGTTTGGAGTACAAACACTCACATAATCAATAGCTGTTTGATTTCTTCTTAGTTTTTCGATATGTCTATCAAACCTTTCAAATTCAGTAAAAAATGAGGCATTAGGGAAATAACTATCAATAATACCTACACTATCAAATTTGTCTAAAGCGGCTAATAAGTCGTTATTAGTTTCTTTAATAGCTTTTAAATGTCTAGGGGCAATAAAGCCTGCTGCTCCAATTAATGCAAAGTTTTTCAATTTATTACGGATTTATTTTTATACAAAGATATGAATATGTTTTTGCCCTATTTAATATATTATTAAACAGTTATCACCTATTTATGGTGCAAAAATACATATAATTACTATTCTTGATTGATTAACTCAACTAATAACTTTAATTGAGCTGAACGGGAGTACTTTTGAATGGCTAAGTGATTGATTTTTATAGGGAAATCAGTATTATTTTGTTTGTGTAAATATATTTTTTCGAGTGCTTGTAAAACCTCCTCAGCCTGATCTATAATAATTCCAAGTCCAGTATCATTCAACGTATGTTCAATGGCACCATGGTCATTAGGGCAAAGAATAATAGGTTTTTGATATGGCATATAATCGAATACTTTGGTAGGAACCACGCCTTCCATTCCAATAATGGGATGCATTAAAAAAAGATCTGTTTGATGAAGTATTTCATTAGCCAAAACTCTATCTATACGTTTAGTTACTTCTACAACAGGAGTATCAGGATAATTACTTAAAATTTTGTTTTTTATACCAACCATTAAATCGGCACCTAAGTATAATATTTTTATTTTAGCCGTAGGATATTTTTTATGGAATAATATAACGCCTTTCGCAAATTCTTCTATAGGTTGATGATTATATAAAGTACCTGAAAACGTAATGAGTATTTCATCATTTGATTTTTTTGTAGCTTGTTGATTGAGTTCTACAAATCCGTTATAAATCGTCTCTCCACGTATGTTTAAAAAGGATTTTATTCGATGAATGTATGATTCATTTACGTATGTAAAAAAAGAGGCGTTTGACAACCATTTTTTTTCGCTCTTTTTTTCTAAATATTTTAAGATGGTAGATGAATTATTTATTTCATATTTAGGACTTGTAGTCCATTCATCTCTATAATCGCCAATCCAATTAATGTGTGGAAATTCTTTCTTTAATAAATATCCAAAAAAGAATAATTGAAAAGGGTTTGCTGTAATTAAAACATGTTTAATGCTTTTATCTTCTGAAAGTAGTTGGCGAGCTTGTTTATATATATTGTTATAGGGAATAAAAAAGCTTATGAAATTTTGAATAAATAATTCAAAAAAGCTCAGCATTTTTCGTAAAAGTATCATTCGGTTTGAACCGAATTTAGTGATTATTTTGTCTTTTAAACTAGGAATATAAGGTAGATAAATGACCTTACGATATTGATTTTCGTCAATAACAATTTCTTTAGGTGTAGCTTTTGCAATATCGAAAAAATCACCAATTTTATGATCCCATCTACGAGTGATTACGATAGGGAAATAATCGTATTGATGTAAGTTTTCTGCCCAGTAGAATGGTCTTTGAGAGGCTGTTAAATTACAAGGAGGATAGTAAAAACTAAGAATTATTATTTTTTCCAAAATAATAAGATTAATTCAAAAATTTAGTTATGATATAGTTTACTATATCTTTTGCAACAGCACCAGTACCGAATGCTTGTTCAATATATTGAGTAGAATCAGGTTTGATTTTACATTTCGTAGCAATTTGAGTAACGTCGTCAAATACAATTTGATTCCAATTTCCAATAAGTGTTTCTTCCCAAGGCGTATTTGGCAAAATTGTTATACAAGGAGTTTTCATAATATATGCTTCTCTTTGGATGCCTCCCGAATCAGTTATGACTAATTCAGAAGCATAAATATATTCTAAGCTTTTTTCGAAAGAAACAGGAAGTATAAAATCAATATTTTTATAAGTATCTAAACTAACATTCCATTCTTGCATTGATTTTCTAGTTCTAGGATGTAGAGGTAATATTACTTTAAGATCAAGTTTGTTAAAAACTTCAAGAATTGACACTAATCGATCTTTTTCAAGAGTATTATATGGCCGATGGATAGTAGCGAAAATTTGATTTGTTTTTGAAAGATTTGCTTTTTCAAATTTAGTTTTGAAGGTATAAATAATATCGGTAACAATATCGCCAAGCATTACAGATTGATTTTGTAAGCCTTCTCTATGTAAGTTTGCTAACGCTGTATTGCTAGGAGCAAAGCATAATGTAGAAATATGATCTGTTACTATTCTATTAATTTCTTCAGGTACTTTAATATTATTGTTGCGCATACCTGCTTCGATATGTACAATAGGAATGATTAATTTTGAAGCAGCAATAGATCCAGCTAAAGTGGAATTAGTATCGCCATATAATAAAACCACATCTGGTTTTTCTTCTAATAGAATTGTTTCTATTTTCATCAACATTTTAGCAGTTTGTTCGCCATGTAAACCGCGATTAACATCTAAATTGTATTTGATATTATCAATTTGTAATTCATCTATAAAAACATTTGACATTTCATGATCATAATGTTGACCTGTATCTATAGTTATTAAATCTATCAGATTATTTTTTTTGGCTTCGATACAAAATGCTGCATGCTTGATATATTGAGGCCGTGTACCAATAATAGCAATAATCTTTAATTTTTTTATCATGAATTTTTTATTTCAAGTTTTTTAGCTGGGTTACCCATCCAAGTTTCATTATCAGGAATGTGCTTTGTAACTACAGCTCCCAAACCAATTATCACATTATTTCCTACATTTACGCCTTGTTTAATTACTGAACCTACACCCATAAATACATTCTCACCTAAAACTGAAGAACCTGAAGTTACATTTTGACCAGATAAAATACAATTGTTTCCAATGATACAATTATGTCCAATATTAACAAGTGCACCAATTTTACAAGCAGATTTTATAATAGTATTATCTAATGCAGATCTTCGAACAGTAGACGAAGGACCTATTTCAACATTATCTTCTAAGATGACACCACCAATTTGAGGAAATTTAAAATATAAATTGGTTTCAGGATCCATTTCTAAACCTAAGCCTTCTGTTGCAATAGAGCAATTTGCGTTAATGACGCAGTTGGATCCAATTTTGGTTCGTGAATATATGGCTACACCTGGATGAATAATTGTTCCGGGTCCAATTTCAACATCTTTTCCAATAAATACATAATCTGCAATTTGAATAGATTTATTTTTTCGATGTTCCTCTACATAATTAATGATTTCTTCTTCAGCTGAAATATTAAAATATTTAGTGAGTACTTTAGCGAAAACTAATCGTGGACTTTGTTCGGTAGTTAAATAAGAAACCTTAGGATTTGGGATTATTGCATTGAAGTCAGATTTTCTACAAATGACAGTTCCAATATTAATTTTTTGTAGGAAATCTATATTTTTTGCCCATAAAATACACTCTTCATTAATTACAAATTTAGATCCTGGTTGTGCAATTTTATAAGATAGATTAGACTGATTTTCTAATCTAAATTCGATAGCAATATCATTCGAATTCAAATTTATCATATTATAATATCCATCTAATTACTTCAAAACATTCGGCATATTTGGTATTGATCTGTACCCCTCTTGTTCTAGCCAATGATCGAATAAACTCTTCGTTTGCATAGGGCCTATGCGCTTGAGACTTATATTCGCTAATGGCATTTATTTTTGTTTGAATATGCGATTCTTCTAATTTCATAAAAGACGCCGTGTTGAAAGATAAATTATTCCATGGAAGTTCATAAGATAATAAACTACAAAACTTAAATGCTCTAAAACCTTCTTGAGCAATAGTATAATGATCTTGATGTAAATCGGTTAATGCAGGTATAAAAACGATATCAGGCTTTATATTTTCTTTTAATTTTAGAATGTCATCTAAAATTTCTTGTCTTTTAAAATTAAATGTTCTTACTGAGTAATCAAACAAAAATAAGTGATCTTCGTCAATGCCTAAAATTTTAGAAGCCGCTTTTACTTCAAAGATTAATATGTCTTCAGGAAATTCTTTTCTTACAGATTGTTTACAGGCCGAAAATGCAGCACAATAAATTTCATTGTTGTTTTCCTTTAATTTAGCAATAGTCCCTCCACAACCAAATTCGGCATCATCTGTGTGAGGAGCCAATACTAATATTTTTTTACCACTAATATTCATACTACTATTTAGATTACTTTCTTATAGAATTTAGCAGGACTTCCATACCAAATTTCATTGTCAGGCACATCCGTTCTTACTTGAGAACATGCTCCGATTTCTGCATTTTCGCCTACTGTAACTCCAGGCATAATTACGACACTAACTCCAAATCTTGAATTCTTTTTTAATCGACCTACTGATTTTTTATTATTTTCAGCTAGTGTAGGAGTATCTGTTACAACAAAACTATATTTCATTAATACATTGTCTTCTACAATCGTATTGGCAGATAAGGTACATCTACTTCCCATACCAACATTATCACCTAGCGAACAATTATCTCTGATTTCACAATAAGAAGTAAAACTACAATTAGAACCAATAGTACAGTTTTTACCAATTTTAGTGTAAGTTCCTATTTTAGTTCCGGATCCTACTGAGCTTCCTTTTTGAATCATTGAGAAATCCTCAACAATCACATTATCAGCAAGATTGACGCCCTCTTCTATTACACAGAAGTTGCCTATTTTTACGTTATTTCCTATGATTGCTTTATCAGATATTACAGAATTGTTCATATAATTGATTTTATTAGCAAATATAATAATTAAGTATTAAAAAACCATCGGTATCAATAATAATGGATATAGAGTATGTTATAGTTGCTTGAACGCTTGTAAAAGTTTAAGTACTTCTCTTCTACATTCTATTTTTTGTCAATTACTATAAACCAATTCTCTTTTGTGTATTTATATTTCTTTACGTTTAACTATTAGTTCTTAATAGCATTAATTGTATTAATTAAGCCTGTTGGATTGGTTTATTTGATTTAAAGATATTTTTAATGTAATGTTTTATCTTATTATTGAAGTCAATAAGATAAAAATATAAAGCAGGCTTAGGATCTTTTAATAAAAAATAGGCGTGTTTATTAGCAGAAAAAACATCTTTCAAAAATTGAAATAGTGAAATATTTTTATTTAAAATAACATTGTGTAAAAAATCTTCATAAGCAAATATCCAAGTTCCATATCTATCATTTGTCTTTAATTTTACTTCAGTAGTTGAATGATATTGTTCAATTATAATATTAGGTAAGTTAACCCCACAAAATGTGGCTAAACTATTCCAACTATAAGTTCTAGGGTTCATCTCAATAAAATAATACTTAGAGTTATATTTTTTAAACTCAATTTGAGAGATTCCTGTAAACTGGGTAATTTTAGAAATTAATTTTGCATATTCTATTAACTCTTCATCTACAACAGATTCTGCAAATGAAGCCTCTCCTGTTTTTGGAGGAAATTGTCTTAGTTTTCTTCCTGTAAAGCAAGCTAGTAATTGCCCATTGATTGCAGATATTCCACAGGTATACAAATTACTATCATCACCAGGAATAATTTCTTGTACAACATAATCTATTTCGGCATTATTCAATATTTCAATTGCTTCTATTAACTCGCTATTGTTATAACATGTTTTGTTTTTAAACACGTGTACCATCTTCCCATTAACATTATTATTGAGTTTGGTAGGTTTTATAATTACAGGATAATTAATTGACAAGTCCGCAATAGAGCTTAGAGTAACATTATAATGGCGTGGTAAATTTACTATAGTATTTGCTAGTAATTTTTCATATTTCGTTTTTTCTGAGCAATTATCAAGCAAATTCATATCGGTTAAAAATAATGGAATATAGTATTCTTCTAATATGTTTTTATGCTTGATAAAAGTATAAATATATTCATTACCTGTTGGAATGATATATATTTTGCTAGTATGTTTTTTGGCTATTGCTATTAGATCTTCTATGAATTTTAATTCATCTTTTTTCGGATCTGGGATAATGTGTTTTTCGTTTAGATATTTAGAGTGTAATCCAGGGCTATTTGAATAATGATCTACACCAATAATATAATTGTTTTTTTCACCCAATGATCTAATAATTCCTAATCCATTGCGTAAACACGAAATTACAAGTACTACATTCATTACTTTTCTATAGTTATCAGTTTGTTGTTTGGTATTGATATTTTATTCATTTCAGATAATACACCAAATTCTATCATAGACATTAATCCTCTAGTAAATGCCCCATGTGAAAATATTAGCACATTTTTGTAAGCCGCTATCTCTTCTAAAAACTGTAAAATTTGTGTTTTTAATTGTGAGATTTCTGTTGATAGAAGGGATGCTTCAGGGTTAGTGATCCATAAACCGTTAGTGGTTTTGATAAGGTCGTCTTTACTTTTTCCTTCAAAATCTCTGAAAGATAATTCGTTTAGTAGTGGGGAAATAGTAAAAGATTTAAAGCCGTGTAACGTGGCTGTGATTTGTGTTCTATCATATTCACTCGTATATACAGCATCAAAATCGATATTATAAAGCTGCTTTTTATTATTTTCTATATGCATAAGAACGTCCTTATTAACTATTACACTAGGCACATTAATACTTCCTTGCAGAATATTTTTTAAATTATATTCTGTTTGGATATGACGAATTATATAGAGTTTCATTTTATATAAAAGGTTTCACTTCTAAGACCAAGTCTTTGTGTTTCTAGTATCATAACATCGTTTGGATTAATATTGCCCACATTTACATTAGGACCAACTAGATTAATAAAATGCATTTGTAATTTAGTAGTAGGAGTTTCGAAGATTAATCTATTTACATCAGTATTGTTAATGATATCAGAAATTAAGCCATCTCTTAGTTCGCCGCTAGGTCTGTAAATTCCAGAAGTGCCACTATCTCTACCTTCTGTAATAACGTATTTTGATCCTGCTTTCATTAACTCTTGTATTTCTTTAATCCAAACAGATGGAGCCATTATATTGGCAGAATCTTTACTACCTACTTCTGAAATGATCGTAAATTCACTTTTTATTGAATTAATAATACTCAATCTTTCTTCTAAAGGAATATCAATCGTTCCAGTAGAAATTTCTATAGTAGAAATTTCTTTTGATTTTAAAAATTCAAAATAACTATCTAATTTTTTCTGATAATAATATTTTTCAAATAATGTCCCCCCAAAATAAACTTCAATATTATATTTTTTATACAAGGATATTTTTTTATCAAGGTTTGGTAAAATCGCAGCTTCCCCAATACCTATTTTTGCTATATCTATAAACTGTGAATAATCTTCTAATATTCCTGATAATTCTAAACTTGTTAGTCGAGTATCATTAATGGAAGTTAGTCCTTTGCTTCTTGGTTTAAGTTCTCTTTCTGGTAAATCTAATTTCATAATTTTTTTTATTTTTTATTTTGCATTTAAAATGTTTAATTCTTTTTCTATAATACTTTCAACATCCTCTTTAAAGTTGTTTTGAATTAAAAAGTTATTGAAAAATCCTTTGCTTTCGTATCCTCCATCTTTTATTTGTTTATTTGTGGGCAGGTACCCAAAGACATCATCTACATAACCTGTAGATATATGTGTAGTGGTATTTAAAAATTTATTAAATATTTTAGTGTAAGCGGATACTGGTTCAGCAGATATTGTATAAAAAGATATGCTATTACCTAGTATTATTTTTCTAAATATTAATTCTTTTGTGTTTTCTATGTTAATACCCAAATTAGAAATAGCACACTTATGAATTGATACTTTTATAGATTTATCTAACTTCTGAGTTATAGTATTTTGAGTTGTTGATAATAGATTATTTACAAGTTTATCTGTCCAGTTATCATATTGTTCCTTCGTTTGAAACCTATAGTAAGATACAGGATAAGATAACTTCAATAAAGTTCTAATACATTTAGATAGTGAATTAAATTTAGGTGGTGCTGCTCGAACATCACCTGCAAGTCCTGGTAGATATATAACAGGCATCTTTTCATTAGTTAAACTGTTTCGTAGTTTTTCTCTAGCAATTCCTGGAAATTCTGAGCTAATAAGATTTTTTGTCCATAAATTGGTTGGATGGCAGGGTAAACTCCAAATAATACCAACAACATTGTCATTTAATTTATTGATAACCTTTATAACTTTATACTCTTCATAAATGATCTCACTGCAATTTGGTTCCATCACTATAATTTTTCTCCAAATCTTAGGATAGTCTATCACAGGTCTTCTTCTATTACAAGTAATACCATTTGTTTTTTTGTCAGCGTATTGTAATGTGACTTCAAATTCATTTGTTTCCTTAAAATTATCTATCAGGGCACTAATTTTTTCACATAAATAATTGAAATATTGGTTATCAATTTGTCCTAAATTAATTCTATGCTTTTCTAATGCAGGTGCAAAATGAGTATGTGAAGCGATTATGATAATATTTGCCTCATCATAATCACCTATTTTTATTTTTATTTGACTAAGAATATATTTTTTTAAATCAGGAGAGATAAATAAAGTATCAATAGATATTAAAATGATTTTTTCTTCATTACTATGAAACTGAATCATATTTATTTCTAAATCTTTATGAAGCTCACTTATTTTATCGTCATTTTTCTTTCCTGTAATAGATACTGGGAAAATTGGATTAATATTAATAAATGAAGATTTAAATAACATTATGATCTTAAACTGTTTTCATATTTGCGTGTATTTGTATGGCTCTCATTTTAGTACTATGTAAAAGTACTATTTTTCAAGTAATAATCTGCGATTATTTTAATTGAAGCATAGGTGTAAAATTGTCAGTATTTG
>CANHVE010000070.1 GCA_947464015.1 Saprospirales bacterium
AGTAATACGTGCTAATCCATCTGCTTGGTCTAAATCAACATCGGTCACACGTGTTTCTTCTTGCACATCTGCACCTAGGCGTCTACTATTTTTCAATAATAAATCATCAAAGTCGGCACGTATCACGTGAAAAGATAAATGGCTTTCATCTTTGATGACATGTCCGAAGCAATAGGTCGTTCTGCTTTCACCTGTAGGGCTGATAAACTGCACCCCTGGTTTACGCACATAACGTTTTTTCATGGTATCTAAAACTCCTAGATCTTCGAAAAGATTATAGCAGAAGGGGAGTAGACTTTCACCCACGTGCTCGCGAGGAAATTTCTCCCGTTCAAATACCACTACATCATGTCCCTCACGGGCTAATAAAGAGGCCATGGTTGAACCAGCGGGTCCTCCTCCAATTATCACTACATCTCTAATTTTGTTTTCCATGTTTTTATAATCCTAAGTTTGAAGAAATAATATTTTTTTGAATATCGTTAGTACCAGAATAAATACTTGCTGCTAAAGCATCGCGCACCTCTTGTTCGATACCATAATCTTTGATATATCCCGATGCACCAAAAATATGTAGGGCTTCCAACATAAATTTAGCAACAGCTTCACTTACATAAAGTTTTGTTGTGGAAGATTCTCTACTTACATTCAATTTTTTATCTAACATTCGAGCAGTACTATAGGCAATCGTTTTGCTAGTGTCTATCAATACTTGCATTTCAGCGATGCGATGCGATATCGCTTGATATTTGCTAATGCTTATCCCATTTGATTTACGCGACTTTGCAAATTCAATTACTTGTTGCATCACCCGCTCCATAGCACCTATATGTAAGCCTGCTAAACAAGTTCGTTCCCATTCCATCGATTCATTGAAAATAAATCCACCACCACCTGCTTTACTCAATAAACAGGATACATCAACAACAGATTGTTCAAATAGCAATTCAGATAAATCGACTGATTCTAGTCCCATTTTAGCATAACTTTGTATACATCGATAGGCATTGTTGGGTACTAAAAAAGCGGAGATTCCTCCAAAAAAACCTTTATTAGCAGTCGTTTCAGCATATACTAAACAATAGTCGGCTATAGCTCCATTACTGATAAATGTTTTTGAACCATTCAGTATATATTGATTATCATTTTGCAAATGTGCTTTGGTTTGCAATTGATATACACTCGAACCACTCTCACTTTCCGTCATGGCATTAGCGCAAATATTGCTTCCATTTAAGAAGCTAGCTAAGATAGTACTTGCTTGTTCACTCGATGCATACTTACTAATAGGAATCACACAAGCCAAGGTATGTGCTGCTAAGGCAAAATTAAAACCATTATCAGAAGAAGCTCTACCTAGCGCTTCGAAAGCCACTAACTGATCGAAGGCTCCTAAACCTAATCCACCCTGTGAAGGATCTACTGCTATGCCGATAATACCTGTTTGTGCAATTGCCTTCCATTTCTCTTTAAAGCTATGAGCAGGCTCTTGCTGTATCATCATTACTTGTTGCTTGATACTATCATGCATCAGTAATTGTTCTTGATTTAATTCATGCCTCATAGTTTTTTACTAATTGTGCTTTATCTGTTTTGCCACTAACAGTAGTTGGAAACGAATTTAAATATACAAATTTATCAGGAATCATATAAGTAGGAAGATATTTTGTACAAAAAGTTTTTAAGCTAATAATATCAAGGGCTTCATTCGTTTTAGAAAGATAAAAACAGAGAATTTCATTTTTCTGTTTAAGGTACACACATGCAACTTGTTGTATGTTTTCATGTCGACTTAAACAAGCTGCAATTTCTTCTAACTCGATGCGATAGCCATTCTTTTTGACCATTTCATCTTTTCGATGTGTATACATCAATTCATGCTGTTCATTATAAAATGCGATATCGCCTGTTTTATAATATTTTTCGTCATCCATCAAAATAAAAGCTTCCTTCGTTTTGTCTTCATTACCCCAATAATTAGTAAATAGGGAAGTGCCTGCAACTATTAATTCTCCTGGGGTTTGAATGCTGGTAATCTCTTGCATGTTTTCATCTATCAGCATACATTTGGCGTATGTACAAGCTTTACCAATGGGGAATGCATCTTTGCTTTGTTCGTCGAAATGAGCAGGCAATGTATAATAGGTACAGACATTCGTCTCAGTAGGTCCGTATAAATTATGCAATAGTGCTTGATGAAAAATTGTTTTTAATTGAATGATGCCTTCCCGCGGAAATACCTCTCCAGCAAAGAGAATATGCTTTACCTGAGCAAAATCATATTTATGCAGTTTACCATAAGCTACTAATGTTTGATAAAAAGTAGGTGTAGCATAAATGGTATTTATTTTTGCTTGATCTATATAGGAAGCAATCAGCATAGGGTTTTTAATCTCTTGCTCAGCAAGTAGATGCAAACAAGCTCCACGCATCATGCTAGCATAGATATCAAATACCGATAAATCAAAGTTAAAGGGAGCAATAGATAATACTTGATTCGAGGTATCTAATGAAAAATAGGTAGCCGACCATTCGATAAAGCTCAAAGCCGCTCGGTGAGAGATACTCACGCCTTTAGGTAATCCAGTAGAACCAGAGGTGAACAGTATAAAAGCAATATCTTTTGTGGTGCTTATTGTATTTTTTTTATTGATTTGCAGGAATATCAATGAAGCTATTTCAATTTTAGATTCAATGCGATAGCAACTTGAAAGTTCCTCTAATAAAGCGATATGAGAGGAATCGATACAAATATAATCGGCATTTGCTAGTTGAATGATTTGTTGCAAACGAGCCACAGGATTTAATAATGAAACAGGGACATAAATCAAATTGGCTTTACTACAAGCTAAAAATGCAGCAATCGTCTCACTACTTTTTTCGGTATAAAATACGATGCGTGCTTGTGCAGGAATAGCCTGTTGAATAAGCATTTCGTATATAGACTGACTTAATATTGCTAACTGTGCAAAGCTTGTTTGTTTATCAGCAGCTTCGCGAATAGCTATATGATTAGGGAAAGTGAGAGCACTTTCTTCGATCAGTTCATGTAAAAATGAGTGAAAGGTTTGCACTAATTCATTTTAGATTGAACAAACGCCGCTATTAATTCAATTGAATCTAAATGATCTTTATCTACTTCGTGCGGCAAGAATTCGATATGGTATTTTTTTTCTAAATAATCTACCAATTTCAAAGTAGAAATTGAATCGATGAGTCCACTGCTAATCAGGGCCGTTTCGTATTCGAGTGGGAAAGAAGCATCGTCTAACAATTGTGTGCTTATATAGGTTTTGGTTTCTGCTAAAATAGTTTCCATATCAGAAATATAATTATTTTTTGGTAATAGATAAGTTGAAAATATCTTGTTGCAAGATAATGGTTTCCTCCAATTTTTTGGCGATTAAATCATTCCCTACTTTATTCGGATGAAAATCAATTTCAGAAATAGATAAATCTTTCTTTTTCTTATCGCCATATACATTTTCTAAATTCAATAAAGGAAATTGATATTGCTTACTCAATTGCATGAAATTTTGTAAATCGCTCGAGTTAATCGGGTCTTTCACCGCAGGTAAAAATATACCCACCAATAATATCGAATCCTGTTTACTCATAGTAGCTAAACTTCTTATTGAATAAGCATTTAAGCTATCTGGCGCAAAGCCCATTTTGCTTTTCAAAGTGGCTTCGGTATCCGATTTTTTGAGTTGTTTATTTTTGATAACAGCCGCCAAATAAGGGTCTTCTACACTATTGTTGTTATAAAGTAAACGAGCCACATAATTAATCATTCGTTGATTGTAATTGGTATGCAAAAACAATAAGGCCGCATCTGCCTCATATGCTGTAGCATATTTTTTATATTGATACACTCTTTGCAATAACATATAGCCATTGATTGCCATATTAATGATTTCTACTTTAACAGGTTCCCCATTTTTTTTGATAGTATAATTTTTATTCAAATTATTTTCTACTAAAGTGATAAAATCTTCATTGTCATTCACACCATTTCCACTTTCATACGATCCACCCAAAACGATGATTCTGTAAGTGTTTAATGGTTTACTGCGCGAGTATTCTATATCGTGAAAACCCTCACTATTTACCGTATATAAAATATGATCAATCGCAATTTTTTTATTCGGAATGTATTTACACAACATCATATCATTGGTCATGATGGTGATATTCTGATTGATATATTTCGTGCGTTTTTTATCTTTATTTAAATCGCTCGACCATACCTGAGTGCAATAATCATTGGTGCTGATTAAATTGGTATAATAACCATTATCTACATTTTCTTGATCGGCCTTATTTAATTTTTCGGTGATGATGGGTTTTAATAATAAGCCATATTGAATTTTTTTCTGTGAAAATACTTGAGCCAGTAATAAGGCTATAATCACCACTAGATAAGGATAAACAGAGATTGACTCGAGATGGGAAGCAATCGTTTTAAATCGAGTGTTTTTATTTTTTTGGTAGCTATGATATAAATAAACTACTATCAAATAGCCTAATGTCCAAGCTCCTAATTTGGCTAAACTTTTCCAAGTAATGAATTGTACATGTGCTAATAATTGCCACCATGCAGCGATATCAGGCGCTATCCAAATGCTCCACAAAATCGACATCGTAGCAAATACCAATAAACTAGAGAGCGATAATTGAATCAGTTGACTCGTTTGAACTTTATTTTTAGGTGCTTCTTTATGTACTAATTTTCGTTGTTGCCATAAAGAACTCATCGTTACTAATACTCCAAATACTCCCCAGAAAATAAGGTCTTTGATTTGCACAGGGAAGCTCCCTTTAATCCAAAACCATTGATAATTATGCAAAAACCAAGTGATAGCAAAACAGATTAAAGTAGAGATGGTGATAGCCACATATTCGCCTCTTTTCTTCAAGTTGAAATAAAGTGGAAAGTAAAATATTTTGGTGATAAATTCTTTCCAATAGATATTGGTTCTACGCCATAAATCGCTGAATCCATGCGCAAAAAAGATATTATTAAATAAATCGGGAATAGTATATCCACATAAGGTAATCAAACCAATACAGATATGAAATGCCCCAATGACACGTAATACAATTAAAAAATTGCTCGCTACATAAAGAGCTACATCTGCAATATTTTCGACTCCCGAAATAGGACTTACGATATAATGATAAATAAAACGGTAGACTAAAAGTTGAATAATCCCTCTACAAATAAATAAAGTCCCTCTTCTTAATTGACGAAAATTAGGTGCAGCATAACTCGCTACAAAGTCCTTGAAATCTACAATAGGGAAGAGCGGCATACTCAAATTGGGTAAGAGTAAGAAGTAATTGATTTTATCAATGGTACTGATTTCTTTTTTAGTAAAACGCATTTCATGAATGAAGCTAATACTTCGAAACATAAATAAACTGCCCATGAGAAAAGGCACATAGCGTATTTGTTCGAAAGCCGTATTCGGAAAGATATAAATAAATGAAAGTATAAAACCCACTAGTAATAGTAAACTTATTTTGATACGGAAGTTATAAGAGGGGAGAAGAATTCCTAATAATATAGCCAATGCGCCAAGTATATAGAGGAATTTGATACCAGGATAGAGGTAATACAATACTCCTGAAAAAAATACGGGTAACAATGATTTTGCATATTTTTCGCTGAATGGACGAATGCATACAAATAACAATACGGTAGAGTATACTGAAAGTAAATTAAAACTTTTCTCAATTTGAAATTGATAAATAACAAACCCTGATAAGAAGAGTATAAAATAATACAGAAACTGATGTAAACGATCGATAGGTTTGCTGTTATTCATAGCTGTAGTTTGAAAAAATGGGTAATTGAATAATACTGTCGTTTACTTGTCGTATTTCAGCAGCAGACCAAGCATATTTTTTTCTGCTTTGATTTACTTGTCCGAATAAATTTTTACTAATTTGTTGAATAAAGCTAGTATTAATTTCTAAGTCTAAGAAATCAAATAATTTCTGTAAAGAAGTTTCTGGGTTTTCTACAAGGCTTTCGTGCGAAAAACTATATATGTTGTTTAAACCCGCATCGATAAGTTGTTGGTTCATTCTTGCTTCGGCATAAATAACCGCGCTACTTTCAGCAATACTATTAGCTGTTACAGGAACATTTTTCAAATCTTTATAACCTGCTTTCGTCGTGATGATATCAAAAGGATTACGTGTTACATGTATGATTTTTAAAGGCAATTGCACAAAGTCACTAAAGGCTTTCAATGCATGAAAATCCTTGATTAATTGTTGGGTTGTACCACTTCCTTTTTTATCGCCAATCACTTGTAAATGCTCGGTTTTTCCAGAAGATAAACTATCAAAACGATAAGAATATCCATAAGAAATTCGGCCGTTTTTTGCTTGTATGGCCGATAAATCTTGAATTTTCTTAAAGAAGTCTGTTGTATGAGTATATTGCTTATAAACCGCTAAAGCATCTAATTCATGCGAGATACAAGCATTGGGATGTGCATCGATAATTGAACCCACTAAACTATGTCCACTGCGAGGATAGCCAATAAACATACAAAAGGCTTTTAAATGGGAAAAGTCGTAGTCAATTCTGCTATTCATGCTATAAAATTACGAAAATTTACAAATACATTATTAGATTTGCTACAATACTCTATGCAGGCATTCATTAAAAGCATCCAAACCAATAAGTTTTTGATAGTTGAACTATTAAAACAAAACTTATTTACACAATACAAGCAATCAAAATTTTCCTTGTTTTGGATCATTTTTAATCCGTTTTTTCAAATCATTATTTGGAGTATACTGCATTATTCAGGCTTTTTAAGTGTGGGAAGTGTTCAGGTTCCGTATCTGATTTATTTAGTGGCTGGGATGATTTTATGGTGGTTTGCTTTTAATATCTATGAATCGGTTTCTACGATTTACAGCAAATATTCTGGTATCATCTTAGAAAATCGGTTTGATTTAAGTGTATTGATTATCGAAGCGATACTACGACAAATGATTTTCTTTATGATTCATCTCATCGTATTATTTATTATCTGTATTTATTTTAAATTTCATTTTCAATCAGCAAGTATTTTATATCCAGTATTGTTATTACCTCTGCTATTTTTCAGTGTAGCCTTAGGTTTAGTATTTGCAGTATGGCGCATATTAGCAGTCGATTTAGCGATGATTTTTGATAAGATGATGGCATTATTATTTTTCATTACGCCTATTCTCTATAAACCTACCTATGATAATCCCTATAAACCCAATTTTGATAATCCTTTATTGAGTTATATCATTCGATTTAATCCTTTTACACACTTGATTTTATTGCCTCGAAACGCGCTTATTTACGGAGAATTGCCGCCTATAATAGGAATATTAGTGATATATATCATCAGTTTTGTTTGTATGTATTTAGCTTTAGCATATTTCCAACGGATGAAATTTAAAACCATTGAAAAATTATTGCAATAATGAATACGCCTGTATTACATATAGAAGCCTTGAGCAAATCTTTTTCCTTATTGGGAGAAGAGCATTTTTTTCAATTGTTGTTTAGTACACGAAAAAAAACATCGACTCAAATTGCACCTCTTAAAAATATCAATCTAAGTGTATATAAAGGCGAAATTATTGGCATTTTAGGTTTGAATGGAAGTGGTAAAACCACGCTCACACGTATCATCACAGGCATCTATGAACAAGATGCAGGCACTATAAAAATTGATGGTAAAGTAGTCGCTATTTTCGCCCTTCGTTCAGGTTTTAATCCATTATTAACTGGTAGAGAAAATATTTATTTAAAAGCAGCTTTATTCGGATTGAATCGACAAGAGATTGATCAAGCGATGGAGGAGATTATTCGTTTTTCTGAGCTGCAAGAATTTATTGATAAACCACTAGGTATCTATTCATCAGGTATGAAAGCCAAATTGGGTTTCGCTATCTTAACTCAAGTGAAAGCCGATTTATTCATCATTGATGAAGCGCTGGCTGTGGGTGATAAACTCTTTCGACAAAAATGTATGAATTATTTAATCGATCATAAACAACAGAGTTCGGTGATATTCATTACGCATGTTCACGAACATTTACAGCACTTTGCCGATCGAATATTGATTTTGAATAATGGTACTTTTGAATTTGAATCGACCGATTATCAAACGGCTATCGATTATTATGATACCCTCAAAAATAAATTACCTGAATGAGTAGCTTGCAACTTTTATCCTTACATATCCCTAAAACAGCGGGTACTTCCTTCTATAGCACTTTAGAAGAATCCTACGGTTTTTCGAAGGTATCACGTTTTGATATCAAACCTAATATTGATCAAATCCTACTCAATCATTTACCATATACAGAAAGTGTTTTGCCTAGTACCTTTGAAGTGTTACATGGACATTTTGCGATAGATAAAATGTATAGTTTATTTCCTGCTTCTCAACAATATCCTATGATTACGTGGTTGCGTCATCCAGTAGAACGAGTATTGTCGAACTATTTTTACTTGAAGGAACGGCTACAGTTTTTTATGAAAGAACATGAACAGAACAGAGCCATTCTAGATAAAATGATGAAGACGATAGAGGAATTTGCCGCTACACCCATCAATCAAAATCGCATGAGCTCTTTCACTGCAGCTAAGCCATTAGAAGATTTTTTGTTTGTAGGTATTCAAGAATTTTATCAAGAAGATTTAACTTATTTAGGTCAATTATTAAAACGCCACTTAGTTGCATTTGAAGTGAATAAAACTGCCAAAAAAGAATCTCAAATAGACCCTTCTATCATTCAAATGATAGAGCACTATAATGCGGCAGATATGGCCTTGTATGCGCAAGCACTCGAACTTCGTAAGCAGAGAAAAGTTCTACTATGAAAGTATGGTTAGCCTCATATCCTCGAAGTGGTAATACATTTTTACGCAATGTATTATTTCAGTGTTATGGACTAGAATCTTCTACCTATCATCACGAAACCACTTATGCACTCGAAGAGGATTATGATCGCTTTGATATAGTAAAAACACATTTACTGCCTTCTCAATTACCCGAAAAATATAAGTATTTACCAAAGGTCTATCTCATACGCGATGGCAGAGATGCGGTGGTTTCGATGGCCCATCATAAAAAAGATTTAATCGATATCAGTTCTACTTTTGAAGAGAATTTGCAAGAGATTATTATTGCTGCAGAAGGCACTCATTTTGGGGGTTGGTCAACGAATGTGAAAGCCTGGACAGAAGCAGCAGATATCATTATTCGTTATGAAGATTTAATTCTAGATCCCATCAAAGAAGTGGAGCGAATCAGAGCTATTTATCCATTACCTGAACCAGATAGAACGAAGTTGCCCACCTTTCATCAATTGAAGGAAGGTCAAGCGCAGTATGGCAGTGGGAAGTTTCATAATTTAACAGGAGAGGATGAAAAAAGCTTTTCGAATAAAAATTTTAGAAAAGGGAAAGCGGGCGCTTGGAAAGAAGAGATGAGTGATTTTCAGGCACATTTGTTTTGGAATTATCACGGTACTATCATGCATCAAATGGGCTATTTATTCGATGGAAGTCACCAAGCAATAGATGCAACCACTAGATTGCAAATTCGAAAAAAAATAAGTGCTGAATCGAATGAAATTACAAAATCATATAAAGTATTAATCGATGCTTCTAAAATATTAGGCATTTCTACCGATGGAGTGAAACGCTATGTGGTAGAGCTTTTACGACAATTACGTGAGATTCAACTATGGGGCGATCAAACATTTCATTTTCATATTTATTTGAATGGAAAAATATATGATATCGAAGAAGTGGAATTGTTTATTGATCAACCTATAGAAGCAGGAAAAGAATTTTATACCTATGAACGATTTTTATTAGGCATTAAAAAAGCGATACAATTCATCTTGCCTAAATCGCTGTATCATAGATTTAGTCCTATGTATAGAAATTCGAATATGCGAGAGAAACTTTTGTTATTGCGCGAGAAAGTCTCTAGAGATATTTTTTATCATAAAGTCATCAATAAAGAAAAAAGCGATTCTGTCTATACCCAATATGATTTAGTTCATATCACTTTACCGCAACATATCTCTTTATTCGGAAATTATAATATTCCACGAATAGTTACCGTGCATGATGTATCTCATCAAACCCATCCACAATTTCACTTAGCCAATAACAGCCAATTAGCTGCCAAAGGCTTTGATATTATAAAGCAAGAGGCCTTAGATGTCATATCGGTATCGCAATCCACTACGAATGATTTGTTGGAACAATATCAGTTAGAGCCGACAAAGATTCATACCATTTATGAAGCAGCCAATGATATTTTATTTAGGTATAATACCAACCAACATCAATTAGCAGAAGTATTAACTCGTTATAATGTTCCTACGAATAAAAAATACATGCTTTGTTTATCGACGATCGAACCACGCAAAAATATAATCCATAGCATCAAAGCCTTTATAGAATTGAAAAAAGAAGCCAATACTCAGGATTTGATATTGGTGATAGCGGGGAAGAAAGGTTGGTTTTATGAGGAGTTATTTGCCACTCTAGGAACTACCACAAATATTTATTTTACTGGATTTGTGCGCGATAGAGATTTAAGTGCCTTGTATAGTGGTGCTATTTGTTTTTGTTATGTGTCGCATTATGAAGGCTTCGGATTGCCTATTGTAGAAGCGATGCGATGTAGAACACCTGTGATTGTGGGGAATAATAGTTCACAAGTTGAATTGCTCGGCAAAGGTGGTATAGCGGTAGAGGCGAATGAAATAGCTGCCATCAAACATGCGATGCAGACGATGTTAGATCCCATACAAAGAGAACAATTTGCTGCCCAAGCATGGTTAGCTTCTTTTAAATTTAGTTGGTATGAAATGACCAAAGCTACTATAGAAGTTTATCGTAAATGTATCGAATCTAAAAAAGTATGAAACGAATAGCGATTATTGCCGACCCCATCGATAATCAATATGCAGGCGTGCATGTTTATACTAAAGAGATGCTCTTGGCTCTGGTGGCGCAAGAAAGCACCCATCAGTTTATACTCTTTCGCGAAAAACAAGATGATTTATTTGCCGCTTATCCAAATGTAAAAACTATTGTAATACCTAATTTTATTGGCTTTACAGCCATACGAAAATTTTTGATTATCCCATTTTTAGCGCGTAAATATGGAGTAGATATGGTGATAGAGCCCGCTCATTTTGGTCCTTTTTTATTACCTAAGAAAATAAAAAGAGTCACGGTCATACATGATTTAAGTGCCGTATTATTCCCTAAATGGCATAGTTTGTATAGCAGTACCTTGCAACGAATATTTCTGAAACGCATTTTACGTAAAGCCGATTTGATTATTAGTAATTCGCAATTTACAAGTTTAGAAATTATCAAACATTATCCCTTTACCAATGCTAAAATTGCTACGATTTATCCAGGTATTCGCAAATATTATAGTGAGCAAAGCAATGAAATTGAAATGGATCTAAAACCCTTTTTTTTATATGTAGGAACTGTAGAACCACGTAAAAATTTACTCTTATTACTAGAAGCATTTCAACACTATAAAGAGCAAACAAAAAGCAATATACAGTTATATATAGTTGGAGCTAGAGGTTGGAAAGTAGATTCTTTTTTTGAACGATTAGAAACACATCCATACAAA
>CANHVE010000071.1 GCA_947464015.1 Saprospirales bacterium
ATCAGGCGTTGATAGAATCTGATATGAAAGCAACTAAAAATGGAGTGAGTACTACTGCAAAAATTGTTTCGATTGCAAAAGATTCTTGTAGTTATCAAGTACATGGATTAGTTCATTTATTTATTCAAGATACACAGGCTATCAAAGGTTTGGCTTATGGTGATTTAATTGCAGTGAAAGCTACTATACTCGAGATTGAGTCCGTAAAAAATCCTTTTGAATTTGATTCGAAAAATTATTACGATCGAAAAAAAATCGCTTATCAAAGTTTTGTAGCGTCAACTAATTATACTTTGCTTCAACGGCAACACGCGAATCTATTTTTTCAATGGATATTTAGTATTCGAAAATATATCAGTCATAAATTTGAAATGCATATTCAAGACCAAGCAGCACAAGGCGTTTGCAATGCTTTGTTATTAGGTGTAGTAGGAGAGGTGGATGATGCATTATTACAAGCCTATGCAAGTAGTGGTGTGATACATATCTTATCAGTATCGGGATTGCATGTAGGTATTTTTTATATCATCATTAATTTTTTATTTCAGTTGATACAAAAAGATAATTTGAAAATCAGGTGGTTTAAAGCGCTTATGTCTTTACTACTGATTTGGTTTTATGCCTGTTTAAGTGGTATGTCACCCTCTGTATTGCGCTCGGCCGTGATGCTTACTTGTATTATCATGGCAACTACCCTCAATAGAAAAATTAGTATTTATAATTCATTAGCGGCCTCTTGTTTTATATTGTTGTGTCTACATACTACCTATATTTATGATGTAGGATTTCAATTGAGTTATTTAGCTGTTTTAGGAATTGTTTATCTTCAAGAACGCATCTATACTCTAACTGTATTCAAAAATTATATAGCAGATAAAATATGGAACATGACAGGTGTTTCGATCAGTGCACAAGTAGTTACATCGCCCTTAAGTATTTATTATTTCTATCAATTTCCATTCTTGTTTTTGTTTGCTAATTTGTTGGTGATACCCATTATTTCATTGAGTTTGCCCATTGGTTTTTTATTTATGTTTGCTTGTTTGTTTGACTCAGATAGTTTACTTCATTATATCGCAATTCCACTCGAATGGACTATTCGCTTATGCAATGCTATTATTATGTATTTCGATAAAATTCCATTTAATTCAATACGTCCATTATGTATGAACACCAGTCAAGTATTGCTGATGTATATGTCTATTTTATTGTTGTTTATACTCATTGAATTAAAACAGAGTAAATGGATACTAAGTTTTTTATGCTGTATTGCCTTGTTTTTATTTACCAGTATTTATTATAAATATGATGCATTACAACAAGAAAAATTCATTGTATATAATACCCCTAATTTACAACGAATCGAATTTATTGAATCAAATCATGCAGAGGTTTTTACATCTGCAGTAGACACGATGATGTATCTATATAAAATAAGGCCATTTCATATTCATCAACATATACAGCAACAATATTATCATTGTATACAAGATAGCAATATGCAAATTGACTGGCAGCAAAAACACTTTTATATTCTCAATAATAAATCATATCATATAAAGGAACTAAGCAAAGCTGATTATATTATAGTTGGCCATGATGCTTGTTCGATGGCAGATATAGAGCAATTGAAATCGAGCTCTATTCAATGGATATTCGATAGTAGTAATAGTTGGAAGTATATTGGAAAGATAAAAGAATTGTCAAATTTTAAGTATCATGCAACCAAATCTGACAAAGCCTATATCTTAGCTATTAAACCTACTACACCAAAATGAAAAAAATCCTTTACCTATGCCTATTCATAAGTATACTATTTCAATCATATGGTAATACTGATTATCCAAAAGTCTATGCTACAAATACATTAGATAATATTCGGTATTTACATTCTTGTCAATTAATGGATAGCAGCTTTATTTTTTTAGGAATAGTGAATCAACAAGCAACAAATCACAAATATTTTGTGATGCACCTTTCCAATAAAGCAGAAATAATCAATAACATAAAAATACGAGATACGAATAGCGTGTATTTGAATATTTCTAAAGTAATAGCTACTCCAGACAATGGTTATATTTTAGTAGGTAATTCTATAAGTAAAATCGATTCAATTGGATATATATTTTGCATTAAATACAATGCTCAAGGTGATACACTATGGAATAAAGCAATTGTAGTTGATTCAATGTATTTTCCTGAGATTGCCGATGCAAAGCTAACAACAGATGTAGGAATAATTATTTTAGCGAATGATAATAGATCTGATACAGGCCATACGATTATTTTGATCAAATTAGATTCAATGGGTAATAGTGCACATATAAGAAGACTTAATACATATGGCTTATCGGCTATTAGAGCCACTCAGATTCTTGAACATAATCCAGGACAATATAGTATTATTGGTAGAACAAATAGGTCTAACTCATCTTTTATAGTTAAGATGAACAGTATAGATAGTATAGAATGGTATAAAGAATATGTCTATATACAGAATGCAGGAATGCTTTATAAAAACAATAGTTATTATGTAGCTGGTAATAATCCAATGAATGAAAAATTATTTGTAAAGCTTGATTATAGCGGTAATATTGCTTTTATCAGAAAATATGATAATGTATTTAATTCATATGCAAACGATTTTACGATGCAACTAATCGACTATAATGATAGTTTTTATTTTTATACCAACATTCATGATTTCCATTTTTCTTTTAATTATAATAACTGGTCTGTTATTTTAGATACTTTGGGTAATGTAGGCACCATGTTCAATATGTATGGACAATTAGATGCAAAATTAGGGGTGGATCATAAATTAAGATTTATTTATCAGGGTCCATTATCGGGAGTAAAATATACATATGAATATGATCATATAGGATTTTCAATTTACGAATTCGATACTACTGTAAATCACTATCATTGTTTTTTTTTAGAGGAATATCTAAGAGCTATTTCTACTTATGGAATTCCTATATACAACTTAAGTATAGGAATAGATACACTAGGTATGACAACAAATTATTCTTTAATATATGATACTATGCATATAGAGGCTTTTAGCTCTTGTATTGCCATATTTGGAGGAGTAGGTTCAGTAGCATCTATCGATAATATCACTCTCTACCCCAATCCAACCAATGGTTTATGCACGATTCAAAATGAAGGAGAAGTTTTAAAAGAGGCTAGTATTATTATCTATGATGCCTTGGGCAAAGAACAATCTCGTATCAATACGGATATCGCTTCAAGTACCTCACTCGATTTACAATTTCTACAAAATGGCATGTATTATTATTCGATAATTTCGCAAAATAATATAGTGAAACAAGGTAAATTTGTACTACTAAAATAAGTACAATGAACTACGAATATATATCCATAGAAGTGAAAGAGCGTGTACGTTATATCACATTAAACAGAGTAGATAAACGAAATGCCTTCAATCATCAATTTGTAACCGAATTAAAACATGCTTTTGTTGAAGCAGAAGAAGCTACTGACACTAAAATAATTGTATTGCGTGCTAATGGTGATGTATTCAGTGCAGGCGCAGATTTACAATATTTACAAAGCTTACAAAAAAATACGTTAGAAGAAAATTGGGCTGATTCACAACATCTGAAAGAATTGTACCAGCATATGTATAAACATAAAAAAGTGATAATCGCGCAAGTGGAAGGCCACGCCATAGCGGGTGGATGCGGATTAGCCACGGTAGCTGATTTTACTTTTGCAGTTCCCGAAGCTCAATTTGGGTATACCGAAGTAAAGATTGGTTTTGTACCTGCCATTGTAATGGTGTTTTTATTACGTAAAGTAGGAGAGACCAAAGCCAAAGAATTATTATTGACGGGCAAGTTGATTAGTGCGCAAACAGCCAAAGACATGGGCATTATCATGGAAACGGTGGCTAAAGATTCCATACAAGAATACGTATTTAATTTCGCTCAACAATTATGCAAAGAAACCAGTGCTGAATCCTTAAGCTTAACTAAATCGATGATTAGTGATGTACAAAATATGCCGGATGAAGAAGCCTTGAACTTCGCTTCTGAAATGAATGCCAAAGCACGTGCTACAGATGATTGCAAGAAAGGTATCGCTTCGTTCTTAGCAAAAGAAAAATTGGTTTGGTAGAATGATTTAGATATTAGACGCTAGATATTAGATACTAGATTTTTTAGTATACTAATTATTTTTTTTTAAAAAGATTTTTGGTTAGGAATAATTCAAAGATCTAAAGTCTACTATCTAGAGTCTTAGATTATTATTTACTCTCAATATTAATTTTCTGACCTACTACTCTGAATGTAGTTCTTCTATTGCGTTGATGTTCTTCTTCGGTACAAGTCACCCCATTCCCACAATTATTAATCAACTTGGTTTCGCCATAGCCTTTGGCAATCAATCGATCTGCAGCGATTCCTTTGCTGATTAAATAATCCACCACACTTTGCGCACGAGCTTGGGAGAGTTTTAAGTTGTAAGTATCACTTCCTCTTGAATCGGTATGTGAACCAATTTCTACGGTAATATCTGGATTTTGATTGAAGATACTTAATAATGAATCGAGCGCTGGGAATGACTCTGGACGTAAAGTCGCTTTATCTAAATCGTAATAAATATTCGATATTTCAATGTCTTTATTGGTAAATATTTTTTCTAATTCTACATCCACTGTTAGTTCAATTGTTTTTCGTTGGGCGTCAATTTTTCCAATGGTATTGACACTCGCTGTATTTTTCAAATAACCAGTTTTAGTCACTACGATCGAGTAACTTTTTTCTTTCTCTAAATCAAATTTGCTTAATCCATTTTCATCAGTCAATAATGCTTTCGTCAATTCACTACTCAATTCTACTTTAGCATCTTTCAGCAATTCGATACCCATCACACTGCTTTTCGAATCTTCTGGATCTTGATATTTTTTAGCAAAAACTTTTACAATTAATACAAAGTTATTACGTAGGTATAATTCATAGGAATAAATATCATCAAAGCCTTTTCCGTTTTTACGTGCCGATGTTAAGTACCCACTCTTTAAAACCGTATCGCTACTATTGGCAGGTTTGGTTTTATCTAATATCAAATAAAAATCATCCGCACCACTATTGATAGGGTAACGCATGTTCTCTACATTTTTCCAAATCGTTTTTTCTTTAGTCGCTTTAAAAATATCTAGTCCACCTAATCCACTATGTCCTGTAGAAGAAAAATATAAAGTATTGTCTTTATCAAAAGTAGGAAACATATCATCGGCTTCCGTATTAACAAATGTTCCAAGATTACTTACTTCGCCAATTCCTTCTGCTAAAATAGGAACACTATAAATATCTTTGCCCCCAAATCCACCTTTCTCATCTGATACAAAGTATAAGGTTTTATTATCGTTACTTAAAAATGGTTGTCCCACATTGCAGCTATCATATAGTAGAGGTAGTTTTTCCGGTTCACTCCAATTGACGCCATCAAACACACTTTTATAGATAGCACAATAATCATCTTTACTTCCTGCGCTTCCACATCGAGTAAAATACATCACCGTATTATCTTTATTGAAACAAGCCGTGCCTTCATAATAATTGGTGTTTAGCGTACTATATTTGCTAGGTAGTTCAAAACTACTCACCCCCTTTTTAGTACTATATAAATCGCCATATTTTTCTTGAGTCCAAGTATATTTTTGATCGCCATTTGCATCGGATCTATCACTAGTAAATACCAAAGAACCATCTTTTAATTTGAAAGCAGCATAATCACTTTGAGCTGAATTAATTGCTTCTACATTAATCGTTTTAGCGCTTTGCGATTCATTCATCCATACTTGACCTAATTTACAAATTTCTATATGCCTTCTACATTCCGCTTCATAATCTTTATCATTTTGAATAATTTTTTCAAATACTTCAATCGCTTTTTTATAATCTTCATTTTTTTTCAATTCAAGTGCATATTCAAAAAAGATATCGCTCGTCTCTTTTATCTCTAAAGTTTTTTCAAACCAATTAACGGATTCCTTTGGATTATTATAGGCATCGTATGCTCGAGCAATCATAAGCGTTTTGGTATATCGCTCTTCAGTAGTTTTTAAAGCCGATAATTCTTTGGGTAATAATTCAGTGGCTAATGCAAATTGTTTGCTCGTATATGCAGTAGTACCATCGATAATAATTTTCTTGGTTTTACATGCACTTAAGCTAAATAGAATAGCGAAAAATAAAAGTAAACGATTTGTATACATAAGGTACACAAATTTACTCTTTCTAATTTAAAAAAAAGAAAGAGAATATGTTAAGAATTATTCGTTTACTTGAAAAGCGAATCTATATAATTGGATAAATTATCCTTGTAGATATTTTTTTGGATAATCTCACCTTTATTGTTTAAGATATAGATACTAGGTGTATGACTCACATTGAAAATAGGTAAATACTGCGATTTAGCTAATGGTACTAGCTCACTAACATTCATCCAGTTAGAATTATATAAGTTAATGGCATTCGTCCAATCTTCTTTTTTCTCATCTAATGATACCGCATAACCCCCTAATCCTTTGCTAGCATATTTCTTATAAAGTTCTAATAGTCTAACATTTGCAGCAGGTACAGTAGTTCCTATACCCATATTCCCTGCTCCATTAATTACAGCTACATCAATATTACTCATTCTAAAACCAATGTAACCCGTTCCAGTATTTTGCTTAAAATAATAGTAAACAAAGTACTTATGCTGAAAAATTCGAAGAAGTGCTTGCAGGTGAGTTAATTCAAAATGTTCGTTATAATAGCACAGATAAAATTAATTTTGAAACGAGTGTTAATGGAGGAAATGCAGTTTTAATTCATATTGCAGTAAATAAATAATCAAAGTCTCCATTTATTTACTTACTAATAAATAATTTATTTATAAATTTGTACATTCCACGTATAATATTATTTATGAGAAAAATAGTACTCATTCTTATTTCAATATGTTTGCTTATGGGCATTAGTAATGCTCAAGTAGGTATCAATATATTGAATCCAGATTCATCTGCTGTATTACATTTAGAGAGTTCGAGTAAAGGATTTTTACCTCCTCGATTAACTACAGCTCAACGAAATAGCATCACTCGTCCAGCACAAGGATTAATTATATTTAATACTACCGATAGTTTTTTACAATATTATACTGGAGAATGTTGGTTGAATGCCTATCAAAGAAGTTGTAATGAATGTGAATTCATAATGTCTCTAAGCTCTACTAGCGGCACTATCGATAGAACATTAGTTGATACGGTTACAACAAATATTGAAGTAAGACAAACATCGGGTACTGCTCAAACAATCAGTTTACTAACTATAGCAGGATTGCCAGCAGGCATGTCAGCCATATTAGATACAAGTTCTGTAGATAGTTTTGGTGTAGTAGGATTACATGTAACAGCATCTATTTTTAGTACTCCTGGTACTTATCCAATTATTATACAAGGGGTTTGTGGTAGTAATATTCGTTTATTAGTCTATAATGTGGTTGTAGAACCATGTATTCGAGTAAACTTAACAGCCAATGCAAGTAATTATAATCTTCAATCGGCGAATGGTTTACCAGGTCCTGGCACACCGATTTGTGTAATTGTAGATATAGCACCAGGTGTAACAGTTAATTCTACATCGACTACTAATCCAGCATATACTTCAGGAAATTTAGATACTCGTTCACATGTTGGGATTATCAATAATGGGAATATACTAGGTAGAGGTGGTGATGGAGCTTATGGAGGTAGCTTTTCAGGAGGTATACCAGGCAATCCAGGAAACCCAGGTGGAAATTCAATCAACCTTACTTGTAAGACTACATTATTGAATAATGGATATATTTTTGGCGGTGGCAGTGGTGGAGGAAGTGTTGGAGTAAGCTTTTCTTTTCCTATTCCTATTATTGGAGGAACCTTTACTCTTGGCGCTGGTTTAGGTGGTGGTGGAGGTGCTGAAAATGGAACTGGAGGTACAGTACCAACAGGAGTAGGTATTTTTGTAGATGGAACAGATGCAGGCTCAGGCGTTTCAGCTACACCAGGTCTAGGTGGTACCGCTAGTGCGCCAATTCCAATTACTATATCTGCAGCTACATTAACAATTAGACCAAGTGGTGGTGGTGGTAATGGAGGCGGATTTGGTCAAGTAGGTGCTAGAGGTTATTTAGACTTAAGTATTGATTTGAGTGTAACAATTCCATTCGTAGGAACTATTACTGTCCCTATTCCAATTCCTGGTGGTATAGTACCAGCTTATGGCCCTACAAGTGGTCCGGCAGGTGCAGCTATTAAACGTAATAGTTTTCCATTATTTGGATTGGTTGATGGATCATATGCAAGCTCATTCGTAAAAGGGACAGTTGGCCCATAAATTATATTATATATGAAACAAATATTGATATTTATCTTTTGTATTTCTTTTTACTCCATTTTTGCTTTTGATGGTGAAATAAAATTGCATTATACTAATTTTAATGGAGGAGATTTTAAAGTAGAAAATGTTGAATGGTACTTTAAAAAGGATAAAGCTAAAATGGTTATTTCTATGAAAGACCCTAATGGCAAGGTAAGTAATAGCTCATTTATACCAGTTAAAAGTAAAGAATCACTTATTATTTATAGTAATACGCCTGCTGCAGATGGTAAAAACCTATACTTTGAAGTGCCTATTAATAAAATAGAAGAGCATAATAAAACAGATTATAGAACTGAAAAAACAACTGAAACTAAAAGTATTTTAGGGTATGATTGTACTAAGTATTTAGTTTATACGGCAAATTCAATAACTGAAATGTGGGTGACTACTTCTATCGATATGGATTATGGCTCTTGGGCTTCTTTTTTTAAAACAAATGCGGAAATGCAAGGATTACATATGGCAAATTTGATAGGTTTTCCTTTAGAAAGCACTACAAAATCCTTAGCAGGAAATATTATTTTTCAATATTCAACAGAATCGGTAACAGCTAAAACCCTTGATGATAAAGAGTTTTCAGTGCCTGCTGGCTATGTTTTAAATGTTTCAAATCGCTAATATCTATATTAATTTAAAATTTCAATGAATTTTATTTGTTGGAATGAAAAAAAAGTATGATATTTGCACCTCAATTTTTTAATGTATATACCATGGCTAGATTTTGTGATTTAACAGGCAAAGGTCCGATGACGGGCAATAAGGTTTCTCATTCAAACAGAAAAACAAAAAGAAAATTTTATCCTAATTTACAGAATAAAAAATTCTATGTTCCTGAGATAGATGATTATATCGAAATGAAAGTAAGTACTTCAGCAATGCGTACTATTAATAAAAAAGGTATTTTTACTTACCTTAAAGAATTGGAAAAAGCAGGTAAAATAAGTTTCTAAAAATAATTAGAGGAGAAATAAAAAATGGCAAAAAAAGGTAAAGGAAATAGAATACAAGTTATTCTTGAATGTACAGAACACAAAGAAAGTGGGTTACCAGGTACAAGCAGATATTCAACTGAAAAAAACAGAAAAAATACACCAGATAGAATTGAACTTAAAAAATTCAATCCGGTTATGAAAAAGTATACCATTCATAAAGAAATTAAATAATATAAATCATGGCTAAAGTATCGAAAAACGCGCGTACTGACCGTAAAGCTCAAGAAGGTTCTAAAGATTATGTTAGAGTATTCAAAGCTTTTAAATCTCCAAAATCTGGAGCGTATGCATTCAATGAAAAAATCATTCATAAAGACAAAGTAAAAGATTTCTTAGCAGAGAAATAGTCTTCTACTTATAATAATATTTATAAAAAGCTGTCCAAATTTGGACAGCTTTTTTTGTTTCTAATATTCGGTAGTTTAAATATTTCAATTAACTTTGAAGGATAAATTAGAAATATGAAAAAAATAATACTTACATTATTATTCCCTTTTGTTATTTATGCTGCATATGCTGTTAATGGAGATACAATCCATGTAATATCGCATCAAGATCAACTTATCCAAACAGATCCAGGATTAGGTCATACCGAATACCCACATTGGGCTCAGTTTCCTAGTAATACTACTTCCTATAGAAAAGTAATGCTTAAAATGACTTTTAAATGTCCTACTGGTTTACATTGTGGCGAATGGGATTACTCAAATCATATCGTACTTCGTCGTAAAGGAGGTACTAGTGGAAGTGATCAAAATTTAGAATTAGCAAGATTTATTACTCCTTATGGTTATAATTTTCCTTCTAATTGGAAGTTTGAATGGTTTGCCGACTTAACAGATTTCTCTTCTTTATTACATGATTCATTAGAAATAGAATATCAACATTCAGGTTATGAAACAAATACGGATAGAGGTTGGTTAGTGACGCTTGATTTTATAATGACTGAAGGTACTCCTATTATGGAAACAGAAAATATTCAACCTTTATGGAATGGTAATTTTAGATATGGAGATTTATCGAATGATATTGAAACTCACTTAGTACCTATTAACTTTAATACGGGTAGTCAAACCAAAGTAACTCGTTTACATATGTATCAAACAGGTCACGGTGGAGATGGTACTACTGGTTGTGCAGAATTTTGTTACCCTAGTAGAGCACTTATCTATGATGGTGGTACTGTTGATGTAAAACAAATATTTGAACCTTGTGGAAGTATTCCATTATACCCTCAAGGTGGTACTTGGATTTACGATAGAGGAAATTGGTGCCCAGGTATGATGGTTAAACCTTATACTTTCGATTTTACAACTACACCAAGTTCATCTCACGATATAGATATTACCATGGATCCATATCCAAACACTGCTGGTGGTGCAGGTAATTATGATGTTACTAGTCAGATTATTAATTATAAAGAACCTGCTACTACTAATGATATTGAAATTTATGAAATCAAATCACCTAGCAGTGAATATATATATGGAAGAACGGGTAGTATTTGTAGTAATCCAGTAATTACTGTTCGTAATAATGGTAAAGCGAATGTTACAAAATTTGTTATCACTTATGGTATCGAAGGTCAAGCTGAATTTACTCAATATTGGAATGGTATTATTGTGCCACAAGAAAAAATAGATATTACTTTACATAATATTCTTAAACCAACTTCTACAGAAAATAAATTTAAAGTTTTTGTATCGTATCCAAATTCTATTGTTGATGAATATCCATTTGATAATACTTTATATAGTACTGCTCCTGTTGTACCTATTTGGGATAGTACGCTTGTATTAGCATTTAGAACAAATTTACGTGCATCTGAAAACTCTTATACGCTAAAAGATGATTTAGGAAATGTTTTATATTCTAGAGCCGCTGGAACTATGTCTAATAACACTACTTATAAAGATACATTCTTCTTAAATAGCGGTTGCTATACACTTTTATTTAAAGATGATGGTGGAGATGGTTTAAGCTTTTGGGCAAATTCTGCTGCAGGAAAT
>CANHVE010000072.1 GCA_947464015.1 Saprospirales bacterium
ATTGAAAGTAATTCTTTATTTTATAAATGGAACTAACTAAAAAAAATATTTATACTATTCTAGGCGTTCTAGCTTTTTTTATCCTCTTATTCATAGGGGTTTTATTTGCTATTAAATACGAAGGACTTAAATTTAAACGTGAAGGAGTGAAAACAAATGCCTGCATTATTTATAAATATGTAAAAGAAGTGCGAAGTACCAATAGTAAAGGAAGAACTATTATTAATTACGATAAAATGTTTACATTACATTATAGCACGCGTATTAAACATTCAATTACTGAAGATACTTTAGGGAATTATAAATTAAGTGGCGACGAATTACTAGAAAAAGTATTTAACCAAATCAGTTTTAAAAATATTCACTTCGTCAAAAAAGATATTTCTGTAAGCGAGAGTGATTATGAAAAATATAAAGTGGGAGATGATTATCCTATCTACTTTTTAAAATCAGATTCTACGGATATCCGCACAGCTAGCTTTGTGGAGGGTACAAGTATTTTTTAAAACTAGTTTAACTTAAATACACATTCTACTCCATAGTGATCGGATAAATCGTGGTTCTTTTTACTCCAAGCGCCTCTGTAAGTTGTTACTTGTCTATGTTTGATTTCTATTCTTGCATTATTTTTTTTCAATAATACATAATCTAAATTGGTACTTGCTTTTTTCCAAACTTTTTCTGCTAACTTATTAGTCGTACCATCGTAGGATTCTTTTTGCGCGCCACTCATCTCTCCATCACTCGCTTGCAATTTCGACAACATAAAATCATATTCTGCTTGATTGTTTCGTTCGGTATTCAAATCGCCACAAACAAATAAAGGCACAATCTCTTTACTATATTTATCAATTAATTCACTACGAATTTGTTCAAATTGTTTTCTGCGCACTTCATTGTATTTGCCTGATTGCATATGTGTCAATATCACTTGAAATTTTTTTTCAGCAATATTCGCTTCCATCAAAATAGCTCCTTTATTGGCTTTAGCGTCTATACCTATCGCCTCTTTATATAAAATAGAATCGATTATTTGCAAAGGTATTTTACTACAGATTAATAAGCCGCTACTAGCAGCAAATACGCCCTTCGCTTCGAAAAATGGACCATATTGATACGGATATTTTGTGGCTAAGCCTTTTTTGATAGAAGCAACTGCTTTATGATGAAAGGCTTCTTGTAAGCACAGGATCGTATGGTCAGATTGATTTAAAGCTTCTGCTATTTTTAAAGCCCGTGGTAAACGATGTGGCACTGGGGCAATGGCTGGTAATAAATACATATTCCATGCTAGCAACGAAACAGAGTCTGAAGTATGTAATGTCTCTTGTGCCTTCAAATTAAAGGAAAGCAACAAAATGCAACTGAGTTGCAAAATTAAAAAGTGTTTTTTTAGCATCTCGATGGCTTAACGCAAATCTGCATTAATTTCTTCGAGTGCAGAAGCGCCTGGACAAAGTTCTTTTTTTCCTAATGCATTTAAAGGAGTGGCTGTCGTCTGAATCAAATCATGTAAATCTTTTGTTTCAGGTTCGATATAAATTAAACCGGTTAATATTTCTCCTTTGTTTTTTGCATTCATCATCGCATTCATCGCCGATTGTCTATCCATTGGATCCCATGCTGAAGAGAGCTTATGTAAATTAATCGCCGAACCATCATGTAGCTTCACTTGTTGTGAACTACCTTCGGTATAACTCGTAGTGATTTCTTGCATTTCTGGAACAAAATCTAAGGTAGAAGTTGCTTCGATATGTTCGCGCACAAAATCATACGATTTCGTAGAACCCACATTATTATTGAAGGTTACGCAAGGCGAAATCACATTAATCAATGCAAATCCCGGATGTTTCATTGCTGCTTTAATCAATGGAATCAATTGTGTTTTATCGCCTGAAAAACTTTGCGCCACAAATGTAGCTCCTAACTCTAAGGATAAACTCGCTAGATCAATCGACTCAAATAAATTGATATTACCCGATTTGTTTTTTGAACCAGCATCAGCTGTTGCTGAATCTTGTCCTTTCGTTAAACCATAACAACCATTATTCATCACGATATACACCATATTCAAATTTCTTCGAATCACATGTACAAATTGTCCCATACCAATCGAAGCCGTATCTCCATCTCCAGATACGCCTAAATAAATTAAGTCGCGATTGCCTAAATTCGCTCCAGTTGCAACAGAAGGCATTCTTCCATGCACCGAATTAAATCCATGCGAATTACTTAAAAAATAAGCAGGTGTTTTGGAAGAGCAGCCAATGCCCGACATTTTTGCTAAGCGATGTGGCTCAATATTCATTTCATAACAAGCCTGTACAATTCCTGCACTGATCGAGTCATGTCCACATCCCGCACAGAGTGTAGATAGTGCGCCTTCATAATAATTAATCGTATAACCTAATTTGTTTTTAGGTAATTCAGGATGGCGAAATTTTGGTCGTATATATGTCATATGAATTTTCTTTTTAAATCGTTTGAGGTGCTAAGGCTTTTGAAATTTGTTTCATGATATTGTCTGCTGTAATAGGTAGTCCATCAAAATTTAATACCGAAATAATTTTGTTTGGATTCACATCTAATTCTATCATAAACAAACTTTTTAATTGCGCATCTCTATTTTGTTCGATGATAAATATTTTATCGTGTGAGTTGACAAACTCTTCTACTTTTTTACTGAAAGGAAAAGCTTTTAAACGCATCGCATCTAAAACTACTCCGTCTGCTTTTAATAAATCTAATGCCTCTTCTGCTGAATAGGTGGAAGTACCAAAAAAGATAACTCCCATCGATGATTGATTCTTTTCTTGATAGAATTGTGGTGCAGGAACTAACTCTTTTGCTGTGTTCCACTTTTTAATCAATCGATCCATGCCTTTTTTATATACTCCTGAATTTTCTGTATAAGCAGCATATTCATCATGCGAACTTCCTCTAGTAAAATAAGAACCTTTGGTTGGGTGTGTACCTGGTAAGGTTCTATAAGGAATTCCATCATCATCTACATCTTTATATCTTCCAAAACGTTCTATTTTCTCAAGATCTTTTGCACTTAAAACTTTGCCTCTATTATATTCGCGAGTATCATCCCATTTCAATGGTGCTGAAATATGATCATTCATACCTAAATCTAAATCGGTCATCATGATAACAGGTGTTTGTAAATGCTCTGCTAAATCAAATGATTCAATCGTTAAATCGAAACATTCTTTAGGTGTAGAAGGAAATAACATTACATGTTTAGTATCTCCATGAGATGCATAAGCACCTAATAATAAATCAGATTGTTGAGTTCGAGTAGGCATCCCTGTAGATGGACCTGTACGTTGAACATCTATTAATACAGTAGGCACTTCTGAGAAATAGGCTAAGCCTAAAAACTCATTCATCAATGATAATCCTGGTCCGCTTGTAGAGGTAAATGAACGCGCTCCATTCCAATTGGCACCAATCACCATACCGATAGCAGCCAACTCATCTTCTGCTTGCACTATCGCATAATTGTTTTTACCGGTTTCTTTATCTACTCGAAATTGTTTTGCATAATCCATATAGGCTTCTACTACAGAGGTTGATGGTGTTATCGGATACCAAGCAACAACTGTTACCCCAGCATAAACAGCTCCTAGTCCACAAGCTGAATTGCCATCCATCATTATAGAATCGCCAATTAAATTGCGTCTTTCTACACGCATCTCTAAGGGATATTTAAAGTTTTGCTTGATATAATCAACGCCCATTTGTAAAGCTCTTACATTCAGTGGAATCAATTTCTCTTTGCCTCTAAATTGATCGGCTAATAAATCTTCTAATACATTAAACTCAATATCAAATAGAGCTGATAAGGCTCCTACGTAAATGATGTTTTTAAATAATTGTCGTTGACGCGCATCTGTATATTCAGCATTACACATTTCCATCAATGGAATGCCGATATAATTAATGTCTTCACGAATATATTCGGGATGTAATTTTTTCGTACTGTCATATAAAAAATATCCTCCTGGTCTAACACTAGCTACATCTTCGGCATAGCTCTGAGGATTAACAGCTACTACTAAATCAATACCTTCTCTTCTTCCTAAATATCCTTTTTCGCTTACTCGTACTTCATACCAAGTAGGAAGACCTTGAATATTAGAGGGGAAAATATTTTTAGGTGTAACGAAAACACCCATTCTAAAAATAGCTTTAGTAAATAAAAAATTTGCACTCGCCGAACCCGTTCCATTAACATTGGCAAATCGAACTACAAAATCATTTACTTTATTGGTTGTTGTTAGTGACATACTTTTCCTGCTTTAGTCGTATTATAAAAGAATTTTTGCATATCCCAAGCCGCAGTAGGACAGCGTTCGGCACATAAGCCACAATGTAAACAAACGTTTTCATCTTTCACCATCACGCGTTTGGTAGCTAAAACATCTGATACATATAAATCTTGAGTTAAATTGGTTGCGTGCACTTTCAAGCGAGCTCGTAAATCCGTTTCGGTCTCTGCATTCTCTGTAAATGTAATACAAGAAGTAGGACAAATATCCACACAAGCATCACATTCGATACATTTACTTTCAGTGAAAATAGTTTGCACATCACAATTCAAACAACGCTCCGCTTCTTTAAATCCAGTGAGTCCATCATAACCCAACTCTACTTCTTTTTTACGATCAGAGAGTGTTAGGTTTTTTTCTGCTTGTGGTACAATATATCTATTATCAGTGGTTACTTCACTATCATAAGCCCATTCATGAATACCCATTTTCTGACTTATTAAATTTACATAAGGAGCTGGTCTATTATGTAAATCTTCTTTTTTACAAAATAAATCGATTGATATCGCTGCTTGATGTCCTTGAGCTACAGCTGTGATGACGTTCTTCGGACCAAATGCGGCATCGCCACCAAAAAACACATTTGGTATCGTAGATACATAAGTCGCTTCATCCACTTTAGGTAATCCCCATTGATCAAACTCTAATCCTAAATCTCTTTCTATCCAAGGGAAACTATTCTCTTGACCAATAGCCACCAACACATCATCTGCTTCAATAAATACAAGTGCTTCACCTGTTGGAACTAATTTTCTTTTTCCATTCTCATCAACTACGGCATGCACTTTTTCAAATTGCATTCCAGTTAATTTTCCGTTTTCAACTACAAAAGATTTTGGAACATGATTATCAATGATAGGAATATCTTCATGTATCGCATCTTCTTTCTCCCATGGGGAAGCTTTCATTTCTGCAAATGGACTACGTACCACCACTTTTACTTGTTCGCCTCCTAATCTACGTGCCGTTCTACAACAATCCATAGCAGTATTTCCTCCTCCTAATACAATCACTTTTTTACCTATTTTATCGGTATGTTCAAAAGCAACACTACTCAACCAGTTGATACCAATATGAATATTTGCCGCTGCTTCTTGTCGACCCGGTATATCTAAATCTCTTCCTTTAGGAGCGCCTGTTCCAATAAAAACAGCATCGTATTTTTTATCTAAAATTTCTTTTAAACTATTTACATAGGTATTGAATTGCGTATGAATACCTAAGTCTAAAATATAATTTACTTCTTCATTCAAAACACTCTCAGGCAAACGGAAAGCGGGAATTTGGCTACGCATAAATCCTCCCCCTAATTTTTGCTCATCATACAAATGAATTTCATAACCTAGAGGTGCTAAATCGCGCGCTACGGTTAAAGATGCAGGACCTCCACCTATCAAGGCTATTTTTTTACCATTGGGTGGAAAAGGACCTTGAGGCATGTGTTTTTTAACATCGCCTTTATTATCGGCAGCTACACGCTTCAAACGACAAATAGCTACTGGTTCTTCTTCTACTCGTCCTCTTCTACATGCCGGTTCGCAGGGCCTATCACAAGTTCTGCCTAATACACCAGGAAATACATTCGAATCCCAATTAATCATATAGGCCTCGGTATATCTTTCTTGTGCAATTAAACGAATGTACTCAGGAACGGGAGTATGCGCCGGACAGGCATGCTGACAGTCTACCACTTTGTGGAAGTACTCTGGGTTTTTTATATCTGTTGGTTTCAATGGAATAATTTAAGTACTAACAAAATTAATATTTTTTAATACGGATTCATATACGATTTATTAATTTTTTAAGACTATAGCTTAATTTTTTAAAGCCATGCTTTAGTCATCGTGTCTAAAATAATTTCGCACTTTAAATAAATGAAATAATGCTGGAAAAACAGCATCGATAGATTCAGAGGCACCGCTTGTAGAGCCTGGTAAGGCAAGTATTAACGTCTCTCCCATAAAGCCTGCTATACTTCTTGAAAGCATGGAGTAAGGGGTACGTTGCTGTCCATAATTACGAATTACTTCACTAATGCCCGGAATCTCTTTATCTAACAAGGGTCGCACTGCTTCTGGCGTAAGGTCTTTGGGCGAAACGCCAGTACCACCTGTAATGATAATTAAATCACAAGATGCTGAAGCATAGTTTTTGATATGGTTTTGTATTTGTTCGATATCGTCTGGAATAATTATATAATCATGCATTTGTACTTGATAAGCTTGCATTTTTTCTACAATAATTTTACCGGAACGATCTTCTTTTTCTCCTTTCGAAATAGAATCAGAACAAACTATGACTGCTATTTTTAAGGAAGAGGCATCCGTTGTTTGATTACTCTTTCCTCCTTTTTTCTCCAGTAATTTAATTTGCTGTATCTCTATATTTTTGTCGATTGGCTTCAACATATCATACATAGTTAGCGCTACAACCGATGCGGTATGCATCGCTTCTACTTCTACTCCTGTTTTATAAATAGTATGAATTTCTGCTAGAATTTTTATTTCTAAATCCTGTATTTCATATTGTATGGAGGTGTATTCAATAGGCAAGGGATGACAATCAGGAATCATATCGCTGGTGCGCTTCGCGGCGAATAAACCTGCAGTTTTAGCCATTTCTAATACATCTCCTTTCGGAACTTTTCGTTCGCGAATAGCTCCTATAGTTGCTGCGTTACTCACCTTTACTATCGCTTGTGCAATAGCTTTACGCAAGGTATTACTTTTATGTGTGATATTGACCATCGGCTTATTTATTTATTTTCTTTCCATTGATAACTCGATTCATTAAATAGTTCTTTGCCCCATATTGGTACTTCTTTTTTAATGCGTTCTACCAATTCTTCGCAAGCATCTGTTGCAGCTTTGCGGTGTTTCGACGAAGTGAATACAAAAAAACAGATTTCGCCTGCTTCGATTTTTCCTAAACTATGATGTATATGCATACAAGTTATTTCATATTTCGAAAAAATAGCTTCACGAATTTCAGCGATTATATCTTCTGCTAAATCTTTGTATGTAGTGTATTCTATGGCTTGTATTTCTTTTTCGTGAATCATATCTTTTCGAACTTGTCCTAAAAAAATCTGATGCGCACCTATATCGGTTTTGCTTTGATGCTTGGCAATAGCATCTGCTATAAAAGCAGGACTAATTGGCCCTTCAACAAATGAATTTCTTTTTTTATGCATAATTAAAACTTAATATGATCAATTCCTTTTGAAAAATAATATGTTTTTTTGCTAGGAAATTTTTCGCTTGCCCACAATTGTGCTTGCATGCTTCTTACTCCTCCCTGACAAACAAATATAAGCGTTTCTATATTTTCTAATCGCTCCGATTCTATTTCTAATTCGTTCAACGGAATTTGAATATACTTCTCTGCCTCTATCTGTGGACTTTCATGAAATTGACGAACGTCTACTAGCAAAACATTTTCTTTTTGTAATAATGATTCTAAGGTTGAATGATCTTCTATATCGGTTGAACTGCTATTTGGTGTTGTACGATACTCATATGCTTCAAATGCTTCTCTAGTTGAAAGGTTTGAAGGCCTTGAATTTTTTTTCTCATAAGTATATATAGTTTGTTGATGTGTCAATAAATCATAGCTTAAAAGTTTATTTGTCAACAAATCGCCTACTTGCGTAATATATTTAATGGCTTCTGCCGCTTGATAATTTCCAATGATAGAACAGAGTACGCCCAACGTGCCTATTTCATTGCAATTAGGAATTTCATTTGCTTGAGGCATTTGTGGAAATAAATCTCTATATGACGCGCTCCGAGTATTTTGTAAAGCCACATTACAAAAAGAAACTTGTCCTTGATAAGCATCAATAGAACCATATATAAAAGGTTTGTTTAGCAATACACAAGCATCATTCAGCATATAGCGGGTTTCAAAATTATCGCAGCAATCAATAATTAAATCATATGATTGTATAATATCAATAGCGTTTTTATGATTGAGATATAGATTATATACTTGAATATCTATTTCGCTATTAGCTTGTTTTAATTTTGCTCTAGCTATATCTGTTTTTAATTTTCCAACAGTAGATTCATCATATAAAAATTGTCGATGTAAATTATGATAGGCAATTTCATCATTATCTACTATGCCTATACAACCCACGCCAGCTATTGTCAATTGCATTAATACCGGGCAACCTAATCCACCTGCACCTACAACCAATACTTTAGCCTTCGAAAGCTTTTGTTGTGCTTCGATGCCAAAATTGGCTAATTGTATTTGTCTTTGATATCGTGTTGTATCCATTTTTTTATCCTCCTGAAAAGGGTGCTAATAAAGCAATTTCATCTGTTTCCTGAATTGGAAAATCTTTGTCAACTATTTGGCGATTTACAGCAACCGAATAGGTTTTCCCTTTCAATAAAGGATATTGTGCTTCTAAAAATTCAATTAATGACGCAACCGTTTTTGCAGCAATTTTCATTTCAATTTCTGTTGCAATTATATCCGTAAGCGACCCAAAACATTTTATCTTCATGGCTGTATCTGTTTTTGTATCTGTTCAAAATCCACAGGTGTATTCACATTTTGAAAGGGATTAAAATTAAACTTTTTTTCGAAGGGAAGTATCAGGGTTGCTGTTTCTTCTATAAAAGACATCATTTTCAATTCTTGTTGCTGTATCTTTTTTTCAAGCAAAGGCAAATGTGCCGTTTGATATATACCAATCAATGGATGTATTTGAGCATTATAAGAAGCAACTATATTTTTAGCATTATAATTTTCTACTAAATATTGAATATGGCTTGCCTGTATCAATGGCGTATCGCAAGAACAAATAAAAATTGCTTCCTCATTTTCTGCATGTTTCATTGCGGTGTATAAAGCCCCAAGTGGACCTAGTTCTTTTATTTCATCAGCTATTATAGGCAATTGAAATTGGTCATAACTGGATTGATTGCTTAAAATAAATATTTCTGTAAATGAAGTCGCAATAGTGTCGATTATATACGAAATCATTGGACGACCAGCTAATAATTTCAAGCCTTTATCTTCACCTATTCTAATGCTTTTGCCTCCGGCTAATATATAGGCTTTCATAATGTGCTAATTAATTTAATGACTGCTATAATTAATACACTTGCCAAAATTCTTTTTAATACGATTGATTTGAAAATTTTTGCTCCTAAAAAAGCTCCTAAAAAGCCTGCTATGACTACTATTCCAGCCATTATAAAAAAGGTTGTTTCATTTGATGCCGGGATACTTTTTTTAGCTATTAGTCCTGCTATAGAATTTAAAAAAATAAATAAAGCACTTAGTAAAGAGGCTTGTTTCATCGAACTCCAAGAAAAATAAACAAGTAATGGCGTAAGTAAAATACCACCTCCAATGCTTATTAAACCTGATAAAAAACCAATAACTGCACCTATAAAAACAAGTATAAAAATGGGAGGTGTTTGAATTTCTTTTTCTTTCTCTTTAAAAATGCCTGTCAAGCGAATAATAGGTACCACTAATATTATCGCTAAAATTAGTTTATATATCGTCGTATCTATTTTCATTCCTCCTCCTACAAAAGCCAATGGAATAGAGCTAATCAATAAGGGAACGGCTAATTTATAATTTATTTTTTCTACGCTATAGTATTGAATAAATGCAATACCTGAAACTAAAATATTTAAACCTAGTGCTATTACTTTAATCTCTTCGGGTACGAAATTAAATAAGGTCATCAATGCAATATAACCACTAGCTCCCCCATGACCAACAGAGGCATATAGAAAAGCTACTAAAAATAGCAATAGATAAAATCCGATCCATAGTGCAATACTCATCTAATTATATTAAAATAATTTTTACTGCTGTTCCTGCTTTTATTTCACTGCTCTCAGCAGGCAATACAACTAAACAATTCGCTTTGGAAAAAGCTTGCATTTTATATGACTCTTGTCCGGTTTCAAGCTGTACTTTGCCAGCATCAGTATAGGCTTTAAGATAGTGTGTAAGTCCTGTTTTTTTAGTATAATCTTGTGCCAAAACAGCCATCATATTATCCCTAAAAATATTTTCTTTGCCTATATAGGCTAATAAAAAAGGTTTTACATATTGATGAAAACAAGTAAAGGAAGAAGCAGGATTACCTGGTAATGCAAAGATTCGCTTGTTTTCTTTTATACCGAAAAAAATAGGTTTACCGGGCTTTTGTTTGATTTTATAAAAAATTTCTTCTACCCCATTTTGTTTTAAGGCCTCTTGCACATAATCATAATCACCAACTGAAATACCTCCACTGACAAGTAGTATATCTACTTCCTCTAATAGTTGATGTACTTGATTGGATATTTCATTTAAGTCATCTTTTGCTAATACCGCTTTGTTATCATACAATTTCATTTCATGCAATAATGCTAATAAACTCGTGGAATTACTCTCATAAATTTGTCCTTTTTGTGGTATATCATTCGTGCCGACTAATTCGTTACCTGTCACTAAAATTCCTATTTTAGGTTTTTTATATACTTGAATTTTATCTATACCAAATGCAGCCAAAAAACCTATTACACCTGCATTTATATAAGTGTGTTGTTGAATTAATATATCGCCTTTTTTAGTTTGTGAGGCTTGAAGTCGAATATGTTGACCTGCTTGTATCGCAGTATTTTGAATACTAATTTTTTGTTCGTGCTCCTTTACTTTTTCTTGCATCTCAACAGTATCAGCACCTGCAGGAATAGCTGCTCCTGTAAAAATGCGAGCGGCTTCTCCTTTTTTTAATTGAATCTGATTGGTATCTCCGGCTTGTATCGTATATCGCACTTGCAAGTCAATTCCTGCATTATAATCACTATAAGTAAAGCAATAGCCATCCATGGCTGCATTATCAAAATTAGGCATATCTATAGGGGCAATTATAGATGTAGCGGCATAACAGTCTAGCGCGTCTAGTAAATTTACTTCATGCACTGCTCCCCGAACA